>NZ_HG779632.1:0-5513 GCF_000582705.2 Microbacterium sp. C448 | reverse complement strand
GGGGCCGCGGGTGCCGGGGCCGCGGGAGCGGGCGCAGGCGCCGGTGCCGCGGGCGCAGGGGCCGGCGCGGCCGGAGCCGGAGCCGGCAGCCCGCTGCCGGGATAGTTCGCGAATACCTGCACGGCCCACGTCGTTCCGTTCGCCTGAATGAGCGCGGTTCCGATGTCGGTGAAGTTGCCGAGGATGTTCGCACGGTGCCCCGACGAGTTCATCCAACCGCTGTGCGCGGCAGATCCGCTGCTGTAGCCCTGGGCGACGTTCTCGCCCCAGCCGCGCCATCCGCCGGGGATCTGTGATCCGACCGACGGGTTGTGCGACAGCGTGCCACTCGCCGCCATCTGATTGGCCCAGTTCAGCGCGACCGCGTCGAGCGAACCGTTGCGGACCAGCCCGCCGAGGCCGTTCTGGGCGCGCGCCTCGTTCGCCAGGGCGACGATCGTGCCTTCGTCGTATGCTGCGACCGGCGTCGCCGCTCCTGCGACTCCCATCCCCAGTACGAGGGCCGCCGTCAGGACCAGACGGGCTAAGACCGACTTGACCCGCCACGGGGCAGGGTTCGGATCATGGTCGAGAACGCGCATAAATCCACGCTAAGCGACGATCAACCAGCACCACCGCTTCCGCGCCCGGGCGATGAGTCGTGTCGGCGTGCGTGACGAGCTCCGGACATCTCAGAGGGACAATCCATCGAAGCTGGCGGAAATCGACCATATTCCGGGTTGCCGGGCACGTCCTACCTCCCGGATGTCCGGCGAGGACAAAAAAGGCCCGGCCGCCACACCCCGGGTTGCGGGGGCGTGACGGCCGGGCTCAGCCGAGCCTGGTGGGACGACTGGTCTATCGGGCCGAGCTGTGCTCAGCGGCCGAGGTCAGCGCGCGGCACTGCCCTCGGTGATCGCGAGAGCGATCACAATTGAGCGCCGGTTGATACACCGAGGTCAGCGCGCAGCGCTGCCCTCGGTGTAGTCGGCGTCCTGCTGCTTCCATGCGAAGAGGGCGCGCAGCTCACGGCCGACCTCTTCGATGGGGTGCTGGGCACCCTTTTCGCGGAGCGCGAGGAACTCGGGGGCTCCCGCATCCTGGTCGCCGATGAAGCGCTCGGCAAAGGCGCCGGACTGGATGTCGCCGAGAACGGCCTGCATGTTCTCCTTGACGTGCGGGTCGATCACGCGGGGGCCCGAGACGTAGTCGCCGTACTCGGCGGTGTCGGAGACCGACCAGCGCTGCTTGGCGATGCCGCCCTCCCACATGAGGTCGACGATGAGCTTGAGCTCGTGCAGCACCTCGAAGTAGGCGATCTGCGGCTGGTAGCCGGCCTCGGTCAGGGTCTCGAAGCCGTACTGGACGAGCTGCGAAACACCACCGCAGAGCACGGCCTGCTCACCGAACAGGTCGGTCTCGGTCTCTTCCGTGAAGGTCGTCTTGATGACGCCCGCGCGGGTGCCACCGATGGCCTTGGCGTACGACTTGGCGATGTCCCAGGCCTGACCCGAGGCATCCTGCTCCACGGCGATGATGTCGGGGATGCCGCGACCCGCGACGAACTCGCGACGCACCGTGTGACCGGGGGCCTTCGGCGCGACGAGGATGACGTCGACACCCTCGGGGGCGTCGATGTAGCCGAAGCGGATGTTGAAGCCGTGCGCGAACGCGAGGGTCTTCCCGGCGGTCAGGTGCGGCGCGATCTCGTTCTTGTAGATGCCGCGCTGGTGCTGGTCGGGCGCGAGGATCATGATGAGGTCGGCCCACTCGGCAGCCTCGGCGACCGTCTTGACGGGGAATCCGTCTTCCTCGGCCTTGGGGGCAGACTTCGACCCCTCCTTGAGGGCGATGACGACCTCGACACCCGAGTCGCGCAGGTTCTGTGCGTGCGCGTGTCCCTGGGAGCCGTAGCCGACGATCGCGACCTTCTTGCCCTGGATGAGCGAGAGGTCGGCGTCGGAGTCGTAGAAGATCTCGGCCATGGTGATGTATTTCTCCTTGTTTGAGGTGCTCGGTCCCTGAGCCTGTCGAAGGGATCCTGGTCTGTTCATGGTCGCTTCGACAAGCTCAGCGACCGAGGATGGGTCAGCCGCGCAGGACGCGCTCGGTGATGCTCTTGCCGCCGCGACCGATCGCGAGCAAGCCCGACTGGGCCAGCTCCTTGACTCCGAACGGCTCGACGGCGCGCAGGAACGCGTCGATCTTGCCGTGGTCGCCGGTCACCTCGATCACGAGCGCATCGGTCGAGTAGTCCACGACCGAGGCGCGGAAGAGATTCACGACCTCGATGACGTTCGAGCGGGTGGAGTTATCGGCGCGCACCTTGACGAGCATGTGCTCGCGCTGGACGGATGTCGAGTAGTCGAGCTCGACGATCTTGATCACGTTGATCAACTTGTTGAGCTGCTTCGTGACCTGCTCGAGCGGCAGTTCTTCGACGTCGACGACGACCGTGATGCGCGACAGACCCGGCACCTCGGTGACGCCCACGGCGAGGGACTCGATGTTGAAGCCACGGCGTGCGAACAGGCCGGCGACGCGCGTCAGAAGACCCGGCTTGTCCTCCACGAGGAGGCTCAGGACGTGCTTGCTCACGGTCAGTCCTCCTGTCCGAAGGCCGGCGAGTGCTCTCTCGCGTATTGGACGAAGCTGTTACTGACGCCCTGGGGCACCATCGGCCACACCATCGAGTCGGCGCTCACGACGAAGTCGATCACGACGGGTCGATCGTTCGTCTCGAGCGCGAGCTTGATCGCCGCGTCCACGTCTTCTTCCTTCTCGACACGGATGGCGAGGCATCCGTACGCTTCGGCGAGCTTGACGAAGTCCGGCACCCGCATGGTGTCGTGACCCGTGTTCAGGTCGGTGTGCGAGTAGCGGCTGTTGTAGAACAGCGTCTGCCACTGGCGCACCATGCCGAGCGAGGAGTTGTTGATGATCGCGACCTTGATCGGGATGTTGTTGATCGTGCAGGTCGCGAGCTCCTGATTGGTCATCTGGAAGCATCCGTCACCGTCGATCGCCCACACGACACGGTCGGGTTCGGCAACCTTCGCGCCCATCGCGGCGGGAACCGAGTAGCCCATCGTGCCGGCGCCGCCGGAGTTCAGCCAGGCGTTCGGCCGCTCGTACTTGATGAACTGCGCCGACCACATCTGGTGCTGTCCCACGCCCGAGGCATAGATGCCCTCGGGGCCGGTCAGCTCTCCGATCCGCTGGATCACGTACTGCGGCGCCATCAGGCCATCCGTCGTCGGGGCGTAGCCGAGGGGGAACTCGTCGCGCAGGCCGTCGAGGTACGACCACCACTCCGAGATGTCGGGGGTCGTTTCGGCCGCAGCTGCAGCGTATGCGCCCTCCAGGTCGACCAGTACGTCGCGCAGGTCACCCACGATCGGCACGTCCGCGGCACGGATCTTGCCGATCTCGGCCGGGTCGATGTCGACGTGCACGACCTTGGCATTCGGGGCGAACAGCGCTGCCTTGCCTGTCACACGGTCATCGAACCGCGCGCCGAGCGAGACGAGCAGGTCGGCCTCTTGCAGCGCGAGCACCGCGGGAACCGTGCCGTGCATGCCGGGCATACCCAGCTGCTGCTGATGCGAGTCGGGGAAGGCACCACGCGCCATGAGCGTCGTGACGACCGGCGCACCCGTCGCTTCGGCCAGGCGCAGCAGCTCGGCGGATGCCTTCGAACGGATCACGCCACCACCGACGTAGAGCACGGGCTTCTTCGCGGCCGCGAGCAGCTGGGCCGCGGCCTGGATCTGCTTGCCGTGGGCCTTAGTCACCGGACGGTAGCCGGGCAGGTCGATCTTGGGCGGCCAAATGAACGGCGCCTCGGCCTGCTGCGCGTCCTTCGTGATGTCGACGAGCACGGGACCGGGGCGACCGGTGCCCGCGATTTCGAACGCCGAGGCGATCGCGGCCGGGATGTCTTCGGCCTTCTTGACCAGGATCGAGTGCTTCGTGATCGGCATCGTGATACCCACGATGTCGGCCTCTTGGAAGGCATCCGTTCCCATCAGCGTGCTGAAGACCTGACCGGTGATGCAGACGATCGGCACCGAGTCCATGTAGGCGTCGGCGATCGCGGTGACGAGGTTGGTCGCGCCCGGACCCGACGTCGCGATGGCGACACCGATGCGTCCGGATGCCGAGGCGTAACCCTCTGCGGCGTGACCAGCACCCTGCTCGTGGCGCACGAGAATGTGGCGCAGATCGGTCGAGTCCATGAGCGGGTCGTAGACAGGCAGGATCGCTCCGCCCGGCAGACCGAAGACGTCGGTGACGCCGAGCAGCTCGAGAGAGCGGACGACCGCCTGCGCACCCGTGAGCACGGGCGCGGACGCGGTGCGAGCGGGCGGCCGGGGAATGGCCGTGGCAGATTCGGCGGGCATGGTGAGAATCCTTGCGATCGGAATGACTGTGATGAATCGCCGGCAGATGGCCGACGAACGCCGCATCCGTCGGACGCGGGCTATCCCGTAACTGCGCCCTCCGCGGCGGAGTGCACGAGCTTGGAATACTTGGCCAGAACGCCTCGGGTGTAGCGCGGGGGCAGCGGTTCCCAGCCAGAGCGGCGGGAGCTGAGCTCAGCCTCATCGACGAGTAGGTCGAGAGTGCGAGCTGCGATATCGACCCGTATCAGATCACCATCGCGCACGAAGGCGATGGGACCTGCGTCCACCGCTTCGGGTGCTATGTGGCCGATGCAGAGGCCGGTTGTGCCGCCTGAGAATCGTCCGTCCGTCAAGAGTAGTACATCTTTTCCGAGCCCGGCCCCCTTGATGGCGGCGGTGATCGCGAGCATTTCGCGCATTCCGGGGCCACCCTTCGGGCCCTCGTAACGGATCACGAGAACCTCGCCAGGATTGATTTCGCCGGCCTCGAGCGCATCCATTGCCCCGCGCTCGCGCTCGAAGACCCGCGCGGGACCCTCGAAGACCGCCGCATCGAAGCCAGCCGTCTTCACGACCGCTCCCTCGGGGGCCAAGGAGCCGTGCAGGATCGTGATGCCGCCAGTGGCATGGATGGGGTCGTCAAAGGTGTGGATGACGGTCCCGTCGATCGGACGCGGATCGAGGTCGCGGATGTTCTCGGCCAGCGTCTTGCCGGTGACCGTCAGAGCGTCCCCGTGCAGAAGGCCCTCCTCGAGCATCGCCTTCATGATGACCGGGATGCCGCCATGGCGGTCCACATCGTTCATGACGTATTTGCCGAAGGGCTTCATGTCGGCGACGTGCGGAACCTTGTCGCCGATGCGGTTGAAGTCGTGCAGCGTCACGTCGACGTCCGCCTCGTGCGCGATCGCGAGCAGGTGCAGCACGACGTTCGTCGAGCCGCCGAGGGCCATGGCGAGCGCGATCGCGTTCTCGAAGGCTTCTTTCGTGAGGATGTCGCGGGTCGTGATGCCGAGGCGCAGCAGGTTGACGACGGCCTCGCCGGAGCGATGCGCAAACGAATCCCGCCGGCGGTCTGCACTGGGCGGCGCCGCGGATCCGGGAAGGCTGAGCCCGAGGGCCTCCGCG
>NZ_HG779631.1:0-26620 GCF_000582705.2 Microbacterium sp. C448 | reverse complement strand
CCACCGAAGGCTCATCGGTGGATCGAGGTTTAGCACTCGTGTGGGCGCTTCCACTCCAGAGCTTCTGGGTCTTTCTCGGATGTTTCCTCGTGCTGTTCGCAGCAACCGGCGTGGGCAACGGGTCCACTTATCGCATGATCCCGAACGTGTTCGCCGCCCGTGGCCTCGCGATCGCGGCCGACGCGTCGACATCCGCGTCCAGGCAGCGCAAGGCCGCGGCGGCCCTCGGTCTCATCTCGGCGATCGGCGCCTACGGCGGGTTCGTGATCCCCCAGATCCTGAACGCCTCGCAACTTGCCACCGGCGCCTATGTCGCCGCGTTCTACGGCTTCGTCGGCGCTTACGTCGTGCTGCTCGCTTTGACCGTCTTCGTATACGTGCTCCCGCGCCGCAGCCTCGCGGGACAGCGAATCTGACCCGCGTGTCCCCCATCGTCCCGCTGCGGGTCGTCCTGATCGGTTTCGGTCCGGTCGGAGCCCGCTTCGCCGAAGAGATCGTGCCCGCCGTCGCGTCGGGCGCAATCGAGCTGACCGTCGTCGGCGCGGAGCCGGGGGCGCCCTACAACCGGGTTCGGATCGCGGAGTTCGCGGTGGGACGCGCCGACCGAGACGATCTCGATCTCCTCGACATCGACGCGCTGACCGCAGCGGGCGTGCTCATCCACGCGAACGTGCACGCCCATCGAATCGACCGGTCCGTTCGGATCGTGGAGCTGGGCGATGGGACCCGACTGCCCTACGACCGCGTGGTGCTGGCGACGGGGGCTCGTGCCCGCGTGCCGCACCTCGACGGACTCGAGCGGGTCCCCTGTCAAACGCCAACCGACGCTGCCGGCGACACTGCCCACTCCTCGGTTCTGGACGGGGGCGGCGCTCTCACGGCGGGGGTACAGGTTCTCCGCGACCTCGATGACGCCAATGCACTGCGAGCGGTCGTTGCGGCGGGCGGACGCGTCGTCGTGCTCGGTGCCGGTGTACTCGGGATCGAACTCGCCCTGATGCTCGCGGGCGCGGCGGCGGTGCCGACCCTCGCGCATTTCGGCCCCGCGCCCATGCCGCGCCAGCTCGACCGCGGCGCGGCCTGGGTCCTGAGCGCTTCACTCGCCGCGGCCGGCGTCCAGGTCGTTCCGCACACACGGGCAGAGGCGATCGTCACGCGTGTCGACGCGGACGGGGTGCGACGGTTTCACGCGCTCGTCAGCTCGGACGGCAGGAGCATCGAAGCCGATGTGCTCGTGCTCTCGTGCGGCGTCGAAGCTCGCACGGACCTTGCGACGGAGGCGGGCCTTCGCGCGGACGCCGGGATTCTGGTGGATCACGGACTGCGCTCGTGGAGCGATCCGAATGTCTACGCGATCGGAGACTGCGCGCACATCGCGGGTCCGGCCACGCACCTGCACGACAAGAGGGTTCCCGGTGGCCCGAGCGGGCTGATCGGGCCCGGTTGGCGTCAAGCGGAATGGTTGGCGCGAGCGTTCGTCTCGGATGTCGACGGAGCGCTCCCGGCGCCATTCGATGACGAGCTCCCGGCGATGGTGGTGCTCAAGAGCGAGGGCGTCGAGCTCGTCTCCGCGGGCGAGATCGCTCCCGAACCGTTCACCCCCGCACCCAGGGGCGAAGTGGCGCCCGGCGTGGCCGTCTGGGCCGACGAAGAGCACGGCGCCTACACGAAGATGGTCACGCGAGACGGCGTCCTGACCGGTTTCGTCAGCGTCGGGATGCCGCGAACGGCCGCGGAGCTGGGAGTCCTCTACGCACGGCGAGCGGAACTGCCCTCCGACCGCTCACTCCTGCTGCGCCTCGATTCCGCGGGCGAGGCGACGCGCTCGATCGCCGGACCCGAGGCGACGGTGTGCGTCTGCAACGCGGTATCGGCCGGCGTAATCGAGGCGGCCATCCTCGACGGGTGCTCAAGCGTCGCCGAAGTCGGTCGGTGCACGCGCGCCGGCACCGGTTGCGGCAGCTGCCGGTCACGCATCGCCGACATGATCGAGGCATCCGGATCGCTCGAAACGGCGCCCGCGTGAGCGCTGCGTCGGCGGCCACGTCGGGCGACGCCTCGCACGAACCGCACGGCACCGACACGCACGAATCGCACGGCACCGACACGCACTGCCCGTACTGCGCCCTGCAGTGCGCCATGCGGCTGGACGGGCCTGTCGGCGGCGACCCCGGCAGCCCAGTGACCGTATCGGGACGGGACTTCCCGACCAACCGCGGCGGTCTGTGCAAAAAGGGCTGGACGTCCGCCGAGCTGCTCACCGTGCCCGGACGGCTCACCTCCCCGCTCCGCCGGGGAACGGATGGCGAGCTGCATCCGATCTCGTGGGATGACGCGCTCGACCAGCTCGCGCACGAGCTCACCCGTATTCGGAACGAACACGGCGCCGACGCGATCGGTGTGTTCGGGGGCGGCGGCCTCACGAACGAGAAGGCGTACCAGCTCGGCAAGTTCGCCCGCATCGCGCTCCGGACGTCGCGCATCGACTACAACGGGCGCTTCTGTATGTCGTCGGCCGCGGCGGCCGCGAATCGTGCGTTCGGGATCGATCGTGGCCTGCCGTTTCCGCTCACCGATCTGGACGCTGCCGACACCGTTCTCCTGCTCGGGTCGAACGTCGGCGACACCATGCCGCCGCTGATGTCGCATCTGCAGGGCGCCCGAGCCGCCGGCGGTTTGATCGTCGTCGACCCGCGCCGCAGCACAACCGCGCGCCTGACCGACGACGGCGCCGGCCTGCACATCCAGCCCGTACCCGGCACCGACCTCGTCCTCCTGCTCGGACTCGCTCACGTCGTGTTGGACGAGCACCTGCACGACGAGACGTACCTGAGCGAGCGCTGCTCGGACATCGCAGGGTTGCGGCGGAGCCTTGCGCCGTGGTGGCCCGAGCGCGTGCAGCAGACGACGGGCGTGCCGGCATCCGTCCTCCGTCATCTGGCGCGACGACTCGCGGCCGGGCGGTCGACGTACATCCTGACCGGACGCGGTGTCGAACAGCACGTCGACGGCACAGATACCGCGACTGCGGCCATCAACCTCGCCCTGCTCCTCGGCCTTCCGGGCGTGCCCGGTCGGGGATATGGAACGCTCACCGGGCAGGGCAACGGCCAGGGCGGCCGCGAACACGGGCAAAAGGCCGATCAGCTGCCGGGGTACCGCAAGATCACCGATCCCGCCGCGCGCGAACACGTCGCTGCGGTATGGGGCGTATCGCCCGACGATCTGCCCGGGCCAGGACTACCCGCCGTCGAACTGCTCCAGTCGGCGGGTACGCAGGGCGGCATTCGTGCACTGCTCGTCCACGGCTCGAACGTCGTCGTCTCGGCGCCCAACGTCGGGAGCGTGCGGCAGGCGCTCGGGCGGCTCGACCTGCTGGTGGTCAGCGACTTCTTCCTCTCCGAGACCGCTCGTGTCGCCGACCTCGTCCTCCCCGTGCTGCAGTGGGCAGAAGAGGAGGGCACGATGACGAACCTCGAGGGGCGCATCCTGCGCCGCCGACGCGCGGTCGATGCTCCCGACGGGTCACGCAGCGAACTCTGGATCATGTCGGAACTGGCACGACGCCTTGCGGCGCCCGGAGTGTGGAGCACCGACCCCGCCGTCGTGTTCGACGAGCTGGCACGCGCCTCGGCCGGCGGCCTGGCCGACTATTCGGGACTCAGCCACGGGATGCTGGACGCGCTGGAGGGGTCGGAAGTCGGCGCTCACTGGCCTTATCCGATCGGGTCACACGGAACCCCTCGGCTCTTCGCGGACCGCTTCGCGACGGATGACGGACGCGCACAGCTCGTCGCCGTGCGCCCTCGACCGGTGCTCGAAGCGGCCACGGGCGATCAGCTGACGCTCGTGACCGGGCGGCTGCTCGAGCACTATCAGAGCGGCACCCAGACCCGCCGGGTGCCCGAACTCCGGGATGCGCACCCCGGCCTGGTCGTGCAGATCCACCCCGTCACGGCTCGAGACCGCGGAATGACGGACGGTGCACGGGTGCGCGTCTCGAACCACCGCGGCTCCGTCGCGGCGACCGTTGCGACGAGCATCGACATCCGGCCTGACACGGTCTTCCTGCCGTTCCACTACGCCGACGGCGAGAGTGCGAACCTGCTCACCAGCGACGCCGTCGATCCGCTGTCGAAGATGCCGGAGTTCAAAACGGCGGTCGTCACCCTCGAACGAGAAGCGACCGTGGCTATCTCAGACTGACCGGTCACTCGCGCGCTCGAAGACGTGCGGCTGGCCGGTTACTTCTGGACGTCGGCGCTGCCTGCGGACGCCTCGGGTGCCTCGGGCTCCTCAGCGCCAGCTTCGGGAGTACCTTCTTCGGAGCTGTCGTCTTCGATCTCCTCGAACAGCCCGGGGGGCGGCGTAACCGTCACACGGCCCGCCGCGACATCCACCTCGGGAACGATCGCCGCGACGAACGGAACCATGATCTCGTTCTCGCCCGCCTTGACGATCAGCAGGTCCTGCGAGGGCAGGTGCTCGACACGGACGATCGTGCCGACGCTCACACCGTCGCGAACGACGTCGAGGCCGACGAGCTGGTGGTCGTACCAGGCGTCCTCTTCGATCGGCTGGGCCGTGGCATCCGCGTCGATCCAGAGAATCGCCTTGACCAAACCCTCGGCGGCATCACGGTCATCGACGCCCTCGAAGAAGGCGACGGGGTGCGTGTTCATCCAGCGGAACTCGCGGACCGTCAGTGTCTTTCGGTGCCAGGCGGATGACTCCGGCACCTGCAGGGTGAACGTCGAACCCGGAGCGAAACGGCCCGCGGGGTCGTCGGTGTACAGCTCGAGCTTGAGCGCACCCTTCAAGCCGTGCGCCTTCACCAGGCGTCCGACTCGGAGTTGCGTCTTCGCGCCCTCGGGCGGCGTGGCCTTCTCGGCCACGTCAGTCGTCCGCGACATCAACGCGAACGCGTCGGCTTCCCGCGAGAGCGCCGATGAGGGTGCGCAGAGCCTTGGCGTTGCGTCCGCCGCGCCCGATCACCCGCCCGCGATCGTCGGGGTGCACGCGCACCTCGAGGACCTCCCCGCGAGGAGAGGTTGCGGACGTGATCCGGACCTCGTCGGGGTGATCGACGATGCCCTTCACCAGGTGTTCGAGTGCGGCGGAAAGCAACGGACTACTCAGCTGCGTTCGCGTCGGCGTCTGCGGGCGCGTCGACCTCGGCCGACTCGTCCGCCTTCGGAGCCTTCTTCTCGGCCTTCGGCACGAGGACGGCCTTCTTGGCGGCATCCGCTTCGAACGGCTTCTTGGGCTCGGCGACACGCACAGTCGAAACCGCGTCCTTGTCACCCTTGAACTTGCCCCAGTCGCCCGTCAGCTTCAGCAGCGCGGCAACCTGCTCGGTCGGCTGGGCGCCGACGCCGAGCCAGTACTGCGCGCGGTCGGAGTCGACCTCGATGAACGAGGGCTCCTCGGTCGGGTGGTACTTGCCGATCTCTTCGATGACGCGGCCATCACGCTTGGTGCGCGAGTCGGCGACGACGATGCGGTAGTACGGCGCGCGGATCTTGCCCATGCGCTTGAGACGAATTTTGACAGCCACGATTCTCCTGAATGTGAATTACGGAAAGACGAACCGATCGCCTGGAGAGTGGGGTGCACACCCGGCGGAAGCTCAAATGGAAGGGCCGGGCGCTGGATAGAGGGTCGAGCGCCCACCCGACCCACCATTCTGCCAGATGACGGGGTGCGTCGCGAACCATCCGGATGTCATGGGCGCCATCCATCCTGCATGTCAGACTGAGCGCATGACTGTGACCTTCGCGTCCTCCGGCCGGTCGACGGTCGGACTCGAGTGGGAGATCATGCTCGCCGACGGTGACTCGGGCGATCTCGTCGGTCGGGCCAGTGAGGTCACGGGACCGGTGGGCGAGGCAACGAAGCATGAGCGCTACACCGTCACCGAGGAGCTGCTCACCAACACCGTCGAGGTGACGAGCGGCATCGGTCGCACTGTCGAAGCTGCCGTGGACGACATCGCCGACGCCATCGCGGCGGTGCGCGAGATCACGAATCCTCTCGGTGTCGAGTTGCTGTGCGCGGGCAGTCATCCGTTCGCGCAGTGGTACGAGCAGAGCGTTACCGACAAGACCCGGTACAACACCCTCATCGAGCGCACCCAGTGGTGGGGACGCAACATGATGATCTGGGGCATCCACGTGCACGTCGGCGTCGACGACGTCGACAAGGTGCTGCCGATCGTCAACGCCCTGGCCGTCTATCTGCCGCACCTGCAGGCACTCTCGGCCTCGAGTCCGTTCTGGGCCGGCGAGCGCACGGGTTACGCGTCCAACCGCTCCCTCGTCTTCCAGCAGTTGCCGACCGCGGGCCTCCCCTGGCCCCTGACGGACTGGGCGGAGTACGAGTCGTACCTCGCGGACATGGTCGGCACCGGCGTCATGGAGGATGCGACAGAGGTGCGGTGGGACATCCGTCCGGCACCCAAGTGGGGCACGATCGAAGTGCGTGCGTGCGACGGGATGTCGACGCTGCCCGAGCTCGCGGCGGTGGCAGCCCTCGTGCAGACGCTCGTCGAGCACTTCTCGCGCGAGCTCGACGCGGGCCGCGACCTGACGATCATCCAGCCGTGGTTCGTCCGCGAGAACAAGTGGCGCGCCGCCCGGTACGGCCTCGACGCGCGGGTGATCGTCGACCGCCAGGGCAGCCAGGTGCCGGTCGCCGACCACATCCGCGAGACGATGGAGCGGCTCGAGACGATTGCCGAAGAGCTGCACTGCGCGCGCGAGTTCGCGGGCGTGGGCGAGATCTTGGCGAGCGGTGCGAGCTACTCGCGCCAGATTCTGGTGGCGGATGCCGCGGGTGGAGACCTACGTGAGGTCGTCAAACACCTCATCCGGGAATTCCGGGCCGGCCCCACTTTGCGCGAGCACCTCGCGAAGCTCGGCGCCTGACGTTCACGCTCCGCTCACGCCCACGGTCCGCCCGCCGAAACACCCCGTTTGCGTCCAGACACCCCTCGACATGGGGTGTTTCGTCGCACGATGGGTGTTTCGGCGTTTATCTCGCGATACAGACCGGCGCGGTCGAGCGCTCAGCCGCGGCCGAAGAGCTTCTGGATCTCGGCGAGGTCCGCCTCGGTCGGCTCCTTCGCCGCAGCGCCCGCGCCGAGGCCGAAGCCCGAACCCGTGGAGGCCTTCGCGACGACTCCGGATGACTCGGCCGCACGCTTCGCCGGGTTACCCGACCGCGACCCACCCTTGGCCTTCGCCTGCTTGCCGCGCTTCGACGACGCGCCGGGGCGCGCGCCCGGCATCGGACCCATGCCGGGAATCTGGGGGGTGCCTCCGCGGGCGACAGTCCTCATCATCTTGGCGGCTTGGTCGAAACGCTGCACGAGCTGATTGACGTCGGTCACCGTCATTCCGGATCCCCGCGCGATGCGCAGACGCCGCGAGCCGTTCAGAACCTTGGGGTTGCGGCGCTCGCCCGGCGTCATCGACCGAATGATGGCCTCGGTGCGGTCGATCTCGCGCTCGTCGAAGTTCTCGAGCTGATCCTTCATCCCGCCCATGCCCGGGAGCATCCCGAGCATCTTCTTCATCGAGCCCATCTTCTTCAGCTGCTGCATCTGCTGAAGGAAGTCCTCGAGGGTGAAGCTGTCGGTCGCGATCTTCTCGGCGACCTTTCGAGCTTCCTCTTCGTCGAAGGCGCCCTGCGCCTGCTCGATGAGGGTGAGGATGTCACCGAGGTCGAGGATGCGCGAGGCCATGCGGTCGGGATGGAATGCCTCGAGGTCGTCGAGCCCCTCTCCCGTGGACGCGAAGATGATCGGGCGGCCGGTGACGGACGCGACGGACAGGGCCGCGCCACCGCGGGAGTCGCCGTCGAGCTTCGACAGCACGACGCCGGTGAAGTCGACGCCCTCCTGGAAGGCCTTGGCGGTGTTGACGGCGTCCTGACCGCTCATCGCGTCGATGACGAACAGGACCTCGTCGGGGTTCGTGCCCCGGCGGATGTCGGCGGCCTGCTTCATCATCTCGGCGTCGACACCCAGGCGTCCGGCCGTGTCGATGATGACGACGTCGTGCTGCTGGCGACGCGCGGTCTCGACACCGTCACGCGCGACCCGCACGGGGTCGCCGACGCCGTTGCCCGGCTCGGGCGCGTAGATCGCGGCGCCCGCCTGGCCGGCGACGACCTGGAGTTGGTTGACGGCGTTCGGACGCTGCAGGTCCGCGGCGACGAGGAGGGGCGTGTGGCCGTCCTTCTCGAGCATCTTCGCGAGCTTGCCCGCGAACGTCGTCTTACCCGAACCCTGCAGGCCCGCGAGCATGATGACGGTCGGCGCGGTCTTGGCGAACTGCAGACGGCGCTGCTGGCCGCCGAGGATCGCGATGAGCTCTTCGTTGACGATCTGGACGACCTGCTGGGCCGGGTTGAGCGCCTTGTTGACCTCGTCGCCGAGCGCGCGCTCGCGGACCTTCGCGGTGAACTCCTTGACGACCACGAGCGCGACATCAGCCTCGAGCAGGGCGCGCCGGATCTCACGAACTGTGCCATCGACATCCGCCGGAGTCAGCTGTCCCTTCTTGCGAAGGTTGCGGAACGTATCGGTAAGCCGATCGGAGAGGGTGCCGAAGGTAGCCATGATGCGTCGAGTTTACGCGAGAGACGAAACGACGCCGGCGTCAGCCGACCTCCACCCCGAGCGCAACGCGCAGCTCGTCCTTCGCACGCTGGTAGCGGCCGCGCGCCGTCGACGCCGGGATGCCGAGCAGGTCCGCCGCATCGACCAAGCTCAGCCCCTCCCAATGCACGAGCCGCACAAGTTCGGCGAGGTCGGAATCCAGCCGGTCGATCGCGTCCCGTACGTCAGCGCCCTCGTCGGAGGGCGGGGCCACCGCATCCGCCCCGGCCCCTCGGATCCGATCGGCCAGCGCCCATCGCCGTCGCTCTCCCCGGGCGTGATTGAGCAGGGTCCCGCGCGCGATACCGAAGAGCCACATCCGCGCGCGCTCCGGTTCGCGCGGAAGATCGACGAGCCGCCGCCACGCGACCACCATCGTCTCGCCGAGCAGATCCGGCGCGTCGTCCGCACCGACCCGACGCTGCAGATACGCCAGCAGATCGTCGGATGCTGCTCTCAGAGCGGCGGTGAGGCGTCGCTCGTCAGAGCGGCTCACTGCCACTGCTCGTCGTCGCAGTGCACCTGGCCCGCCCCCGAAGCGAGGCCGGTTCCCTCGCCGCCGTCGAAGCCGTGCTCCTTCAGCTCACGATCGAGCAGCTCGCCGACTGCCTGGTCGCTGGCAAACCAGTAGTTCAGGTCCGGCAAACGCGGATCGGCGACGACGATGTCGGGATCTGTACGTTGGTCCTCCTCGATCTGCTGGAGATACTCCCCCACCAGGGGAGCCGCTTCCGCCTCGATGTCAGTGTTCGCGAACCACTCGTTGATCACGTGATCCAGCTCGGCCTGCCGCAGAGGGTTCGCTGCGACGTAGTCGCCGAAGCGCAGCTCACACGAGCCCCATGTGGGCGACGTGTACGTATAGCTCCGATCGGGGTCTGACATACCGGACCCCCAATCCCAGACGGAGGATGCCGTGGCCACACCAGCACTGCCGACCAATAGGACAGCCAGGCTCACGCCCAGCGCGATCCGCGGCACACCCCGTCGCACCGGAGCTTGGGCGCGCGCTGCGCTGATCATGGCGCGCACATCTGCGTCGCGAGCAGACGAGACGTGCGGCGCCGAGCGCTGCAGGATGTCGTCGAGCGGATCGCCGGTCATTGTGCCTCCATCGTCGGGGTGCCTTCACTCCGTACGTGTCCGGCAACGCGCCGAACGTCCGTCACCCGACGCGGAAGCTCACGACAGCGAGTGCACGATCCAGCACGTCACCGAGCGAGACCCGACCCGCGCCCTGCCGCGCCCACTCCTCCACGGCCGCCATCAGCGCTCCCCCATACGCCGAACCGATGACCGCGGCACGCAGCTCCTCGACGCCGGCTCCGCGCATCCGTTCCGCCAACACGCGCGCGATGCGCGATTGGCGCACGGATGCTTCACGCTCGAGCTCATCGTCGAGTTCCATTTGGCGGGCGTTGACGAGCGCCAGCGCGAGGCTGTCCGGCGCGAAACCCTGGGCCATCGAAGCGAGCGCAGCGCGCACATCGACATCTACCGCCCCCGCATCCGCGCCCTCGATGGGCTCGAGCTGCGCCCCCAGCTCGGCGATCCGCTCGTCGAAGCCGCCCCACAGCACGTCCGCCTTGGATGGGAAGTAGTTGAAGAAGCTCGACCGGCTCACCCCGGCGCGGCGAGTGATGTCCGAGACGGAGGTGGCGCCATATCCCTGCTCGAGGAACAGCTCGCACGCGGCCTCGGCCAGCACCTCCCGCGACGAAGCGCGCGGGCGACCACGCGGTTCCGACGACATGCGGTCAGGCTACCCGCACCGTTCTGCTCCTCGCTTCCGCTGTCGCAGATCGACGTTCGGGAGGGCACCGACGATCGATCTGTGGCAGCGGAGCGTTTTGGGGCGACGGAATCCGGCAGCGAGGTATTGTTGGACGCGATCCATAAATTGATCCCACCGACGAGGGAGCTCGCGTGCTCGAAGTGCAGACGGTCGGCCTAGCGCCCGACTACGTCCCCTATCTCGAGGGATGGGAGTTGCAACGCCGTGTCCACGCCGACGTGGTCTCCGCAGCTCGCCCCGACACGATGTTGCTGCTCGAACACGAGGCCGTCTACACGGCGGGCAAGCGCACCGAGGCGCACGAACGCCCGAACGACGGCACGCCCGTCATCGATGTGGACAGAGGCGGCAAGATCACCTGGCACGGACCCGGACAACTCGTCGGCTACCCGATCGTCCGTCTGCACGAGCCCATCGACGTGGTCGCGCACGTCCGGCGCCTCGAAGGAATCCTGATCGATGCCCTCCGCACCCACGGTGTCGACGGGTACCGCGTCGAGGGCCGAAGCGGCGTCTGGGTGCGACGTCCCCTGTCCGAAGACAAGGTCGCCGCCATCGGTGTCCGCGTGCAGCGCGGCGTGACCATGCACGGTTTCGCAATCAACTGCGACAACTCTCTCGCGGCGTTCCGCGCGATCGTCCCGTGCGGGATCACGGATGCCGGGGTCACGACGGTCAGCGAGGTGGTGGGAGCGGATGTCTCACCCCGCGACATCCTCGACACCATCAGCGCGGCGTTCCAGAACGAGTACATGGGAGTCGCCGCGTGAGCGGGTGCGGACCGGCCTGCGGGTCGGGCTCGCACACGCACGGCGCGAGCTCGACGCCCGCGACCGCGCCGAACGGCCGCAAGATGCTCCGGCTCGAGATCCGCAACGCCGAGACCCCCATCGAGCGCAAGCCCGAGTGGATCAAGACGAAGGCGAAGATGGGCCCCGAATACACTGCCCTGCACTCCCTCGTGAAGGACGAGGGTCTGCACACGGTCTGCCAAGAGGCGGGGTGCCCGAACATCTTCGAGTGCTGGGAAGACCGCGAGGCCACGTTCCTGATCGGCGGTTCGCAGTGCACGCGGCGCTGCGACTTCTGCCAGATCGACACGGGCAAGCCCGCAGACTACGACATGGACGAGCCGCGGCGCGTCGCCGAAAGCGTCACGCAGATGCAGCTCCGTTACGCGACCGTCACGGCCGTCGCCCGCGATGATCTGCCCGACGAGGGCGCGTGGTTGCACGCCGAGACGGTCCGGCGCATCCATGACGCCAACCCCAACACGGGCGTCGAGATCCTCGCGGTGGACTTCTCGGGTCGCTCTGACCTGTTGAACGTCGTCTTCGATGCGCGCCCCGAGGTTTTCGCCCACAACGTCGAGACCGTGCCGCGCATCTTCAAGCGCATCCGTCCGGCGTTCCGCTACGAGCGCTCGCTCGACGTCCTCACGCAGGCGCACGACGCCGGCCTCATCACCAAGTCGAACCTGATTCTCGGGATGGGCGAGGAGCCCGAAGAGGTCGTCCAGGCACTGCAGGACCTGCACGATGCCGGCACCGACATCATCACGATCACCCAGTACCTGCGGCCCACGCCGCGGCACCTGCCGGTGGCGCGTTGGGTCAAGCCGGCAGAATTCGTCGAGTTCAAGGAAGAGGCCGAGAGGATCGGATTCCTCGGCGTGCTGGCGGGTCCGCTCGTGCGGTCGTCGTACCGCGCCGGGCGCCTCTGGGCGCAGTCGATGCGATCGAAGGGGCTCGAGATTCCCGCGCACCTGTCGCATATCGCCGAGGCCGCCGACCTGGGGTTCGCGCAGGCGGTCTGAGGCGCGCCCGATCCCCGCTCGGGAGGAAATCTCCACTTCGGAGGATCACGACGCGCCGCAGCATCCTCCGAACCGGAGATCTCCTCCGTTAGCGCGTGACAGCGCTACTCGGCGCTGGTGACCGACTGCACGTCGCCGTCGCTGCTCATGTTGACCAGCAGCACGTCGTCGGTCGCATCCGGGTCGAGCGCGTACTCGAGAACGGCGAACGGGTCGCCGCTGCCCATCTCGTCGGCGAGGATCGTCATGCTCATCAGCTGCAGGGATCGGATGACGTCGACGGCGATGTCGCCCGAGATGTCGGTGAGCATGCCCTCGATGTCATCGCCCAGGGTTTCCTGCTGCTGAATGATGTACTCGGTCACCTCGCTCGTTCGGTCGTCGAAGAGCGACAGCATCGCGTCGCGCGCCCGGCGGTCGACCTCCTCGATCGACGACACGAGGGTCGCTGCCATGTCCAGCGCCGCGGACGAGACATCGTCCTGATCGGGCGCGGTGAGATCGACCGTCACCGACTGGTCTCCCAGCTCGATGTTCTCGGACCAGAAGATCGATCCATCCGGTCCGGACTCGAGTACTCCGAAAAAGTCGTGCTCGATCGCCATTCCCCCATGTAACCAGCCGAATGCCGTACACGGTAGCCCGACGCGGCGCGGCGCCACTTACGAGGCGAACCGAGATCTGTGCGGCCGCTGTCGGCGCGCGTTCAGCCGCTTCAGTCGACGAGCGCGGACGCGAAGACGTGCGGGGTGAAACCCGTCAGGTCCCCGATGCTTTCGCCCTGACCCAGGAGTTTGACGGGGATGCCGGTGCGCTCCTGTACCGCGAGCACGAAGCCCCCGCGGGCCGATCCGTCGAGCTTCGTCAGCACGAGCCCGGTGACCCCCGCGTGCTCGAGGAAGACCTGCGCCTGCATCACGCCGTTCTGACCGGTCGTCGCG
Organism: Microbacterium sp. C448; assembly: GCF_000582705.2. Taxonomy (NCBI): domain Bacteria; kingdom Bacillati; phylum Actinomycetota; class Actinomycetes; order Micrococcales; family Microbacteriaceae; genus Microbacterium; species Microbacterium sp. C448. The sequence goes on along the minus strand of NZ_HG779631.1, from coordinate 13,406 downwards.
TCGAGCACGAGCAGCACCTCGCTGATCGGGGCCTGCTTCTCGATGACGCGCTTGATCTTGCCGAGCTCGTCCATGAGCCCGCCCTTGGTGTGGAGGCGCCCGGCGGTGTCGATCAGAACGATCTCGGTGCCGGTGCGTTGCGCGTACTCGATCGTCTGATACGCGACGGATGCGGGATCCTGACCCTCTTGCTGCGGCCGCACGATCGCCGCACCACCGCGCTCGGCCCAGGTCGCGAGCTGGTCGACGGCGGCGGCACGGAAGGTGTCGGCCGCACCGACGACGACCGAGCGGCCGTAGCGCTGCAGGAACTTCGCGAACTTGCCGATCGTGGTCGTCTTGCCCACGCCGTTGACGCCGACGACCAGAACGACGGCGGGCCGTTCGGTGAGATTCAGCGTGGTGTCGAACTTCGCGAAGTGCTCTTCGAGCGTTTCGCGCAGCATACGCTGCAGGTCCTTCGGGTCGGTCGTGCGATAACGTTCGACCTTCGCCCGCAGTTCGTCGACGATGCGCTCGGTGATGTCCGGGCCGAAGTCGGCCTGGATCAAGGCCGTCTCGAGGTCCTCCCACGTGGTCTCGTCGATCGTGGGCTTGACGAACATGCCGCGCAGGGCACGACCGAGCGACCAGGAACTTTCCGCCATCCGTCCAGCCTACGCGGAGGCGCGCTCGGACGTTCGATCGCCGACGCGCTGCCCGACGACAGCCGAGACCCCGTCTTGGCGCATCGAAACGCCATAGAGGGCGTCCGCGATCTCCATGGTCCGTTTCTGGTGAGTGATGACGATCAGCTGGCTGCTCTCGCGCAGCTGCTCGAACACACTCAGCAGGCGACCGAGGTTGGCATCGTCGAGCGCTGCCTCGACCTCGTCGAGGATGTAGAACGGGCTCGGGCGCGCCTTGAAGATCGCCACGAGCAGGGCGACGGCCGCGAGCGAGCGCTCTCCGCCCGACAGCAGCGAGAGACGCTCGATCTTCTTGCCCGCCGGGCGCACCGACACCTCGATGCCCGTCGTGAGCATGTTGTCGGGGTCGGTCAGCGAGATGCTTCCCGTTCCGCCGGGGAACAGCACGGGAAAGACCTCAGCGAAAGCCGCCTTCGTATCGTCGAATGCCGCGGCGAAGATCGTCTGCATCCGCTCGTCCAGGTCGCCGATGATCGTCATCAGGTCCTTGCGCGTCTGCGTCAGATCGCCGAGCTGCTCGACCAGGAATGCGTGCCGCTGCTCGAGAGCCGCGAACTCCTCCAGCGCGAGGGGATTCACCCGGCCGAGCTGAGCAAGCGTGCGCTCGGCCTGCTGCAGACGCCTCTGCTGACGCGAGCGGTCGAAGGGTTCGGATGAGTCTTTGCCGGCCTCGGGGGTGGGTACCTCACGATCCGGACCATATTCCTCGATAAGAATATCTTCCTCGAGGCCAAGCTCCGATCGCGCGCGGTCGAGGAGCCCGGACACATGCAGGCGCTTTTCATGAATGCGCAGTTCGAGCGAATGCACACCCTCCGTCAGGGCCGCGAGGCGCTCACGCAGCTGCACGTCCTGCTCGCGAAGGGTCGCCAATTCGACGTTCTGCTCGGTGCGCTCACGCTCGGCATTGGCCAGATCCATGCCGGCCTGCGCGACGGATCGCTCCACCGCATCGAGCACGTGCGGCACCCGCGCGATCACCCCGGCGGCAGCCTCGCGCTGAGCGCGTCGGATGACGGCCCGACGGGCAGCTTCTTCGGCGGCGGCGCGCTCGCTCTCGCGACGCCGTTCGAGCGAAACGACCCGCGCCTCCTGCGCACGCACGCGCTCGCGCAGCGTCTCGACCTCGAGTCGGGCGCGCATCTCGGACTCACGCGCCGCCTCGACCTCACCGAGCACGCCCTCCCGCGCCGACGCATCGAGGATCGGCCGCGGTGCTTCGAGCGCGGTGTCACGTTCACGCGCGGTGCGGTGTGCCGCGGCCTCCGCTTCGCTGACGGCGGACTCAGCCTGAACCAGACCCGCCTCGAGGCGTTCGCACTCGGCTACCGCGGCCTCGTGCTGCACCGTCACACGGTTGACGTGCTCGGCCCGCGCGGCGAGGGCGGCGTCGTACGCCCGCATCTCGTGTAGCGCGGCCGCGGCCTTCTGCCGTGAATCGGCGAGGCCGGCCTTCGCGTCGGCCGATGCTTCGCGGAGCGAATCGACGATCACGGTCAGCTCGCTCAACCGATCAGCCGCGGCATCCCGTTCGGCTACCAAAGCGAGGCGCGACGGCGACCCACCGCTCCCCCCGCGCAACAGATACGCGGTCGCGACCTCGCCCGCGAGTGTGACGACCGTGAGGGGTGTGCCGCTCGCGGCCTCTTGCAGGCGCGGCCACGCGGCGCGTGCTGCATCGAGATCATCGGCGATGGCGACATGCGCGAGCAGGCCCAAAACTCCGCTCGGCGCGGTCACGACGTCGAGGGCGGGAACGATGCCGTCGAGGGTCGGGAAACTCGTGGATGCCGAGCCGTCTGCGTCGCCCACGACGACCTCCACAGACCCGAGCTGAGCGCGCTCGGCCTCGGCGAGGGCGCCGAACGCCTCGTCACGCGAATCCACGACCAATCCTTCGGCCACAGACCCGAGAACCGCAGCAACGGCGGCCTCGTACCCCGGACGCACCTGCATGCCGTCCGCGACGAGGCCCCGCACACCGGCGAGTCCCCGTTCGATCAGGGCCGAGGCGCCATTGCGCACGTCGAGCGCGCGGGTGAGCGCGGCCGTCTGCGCGGTCAAGGCACCGGCCTCACGCTCGGCCTCGTGCAGGCGGTCGCGAATACCCGCGAGCTCGGCATCCGCGTCGGCAACAGCACGCTGGGCATGGTCGTACGCGGCGGGATGGTCGACGTCTCCGGCTGGCTGCGGCAGAGGTTCGAGGCCGTCGAGCGCCTCGGCAGCGGCCGCGCGCCGGGCGAGGGCCGCATCGAGCGCGTTCTGCTGGCGGAGCACCGCCCCGCGAACGGCCGCCAGAGCGGATGCCGCGGCATCCGCCGACCCGCGAAGCGCCGTGATGCGCATCTCATGCTCGGAGACAAGAGCACTCTGTGCGGCGATATCGGTGTCGAGAGCATCGAGTTCGGCGCGGGCGTGCGCAACGGCACGACCAGCATCCGTTGCGATCTCGGCCGCGGCGTCCACGGCGTCGCGCAGTTCGATGATCTCCGCGCGCGCCTCGTCGATGTCCGCCTGCGAAACGCTCGAACCGATCTCGGTCTGCTCATCGGCCGATCCCAGCAGCGCGATGCGCTGATTCGCGAGCGTGAACAATCCACGCAACCGCTCGCGGACCCGTTCGAGTTCGAACAACACGCTGCGGGCCGCGTCGACCGCATCCGATCCCCGACGCTCGGTCTCGAGCACCTCGACACGCTTGCGGACGTCGTCCGCGCGTTCCTGCAGCACCAGTCGCTCGGAGTGGCGTTCATGCTCACTGCGCACATGTGCCGCGAGTTCGTTGCGCAACCCCACCAGTTCGTCGGCGACCAAGCGGGCCTTGGCGTCACGCACGACGGCCGCGATCGTCTGGGCTTCACGCGCGATCTCGGCCTGACGACCCAGCGGCTTCAACTGCCGTCGGATCTCCCCGGCGAGGTCGCTCAGTCGCGTGAGATTCGCCTCCATCGCCTCGAGCTTGCGGAGGGTCTTCTCCTTGCGGCGGCGATGCTTCAGGATGCCCGCGGCTTCTTCGATGAAGCCTCGCCGATCTTCGGGGCTCGCCTGCAGCACCGTGTCGAGCCGGCCCTGACCGACGATCACGTGCATCTCCCGCCCGAGGCCCGAGTCGCTCAGCAGCTCTTGCACATCGAGCAGTCGGCAGGTGTCGCCGTTGATCGCGTACTCGCTCGCACCGTTGCGGAACAGCGTGCGGCTGATCGTGACCTCGGAGTACTCGATCGGCAGCGCACCATCCGCGTTGTCGATTGTGAGCTGCACCTCGGCGCGACCGAGAGGGCCGCGCGTCGACGTACCGGCGAAGATGACGTCGTCCATCTTGCCGCCGCGGAGCGTCTTCGCGCCCTGCTCGCCCATCACCCAGGCGAGGGCGTCGACCACGTTGGATTTTCCGGATCCGTTGGGGCCGACGATCGCCGTCACGCCCGTCTCGAACGCGAACGTCGTGGGTTGGGCGAACGACTTGAACCCCTTGAGCGTCACGCTCTTCAGGTGCATGAATTCAGCCTCCGACCCAGCATTACAGTGCGGTTCAGGCTACCCGAGGCGGGGCGTGCCTCCCGTCAGGCAACGCCCGGGCGTCCACGATTTCTGTGAATCGGCTTGACGCGGCGACCGGGTCCGCGCTAGCGTCGCTTCTCGCGTCAGAGGTTTGAAAGGAGGTCACCATGTTGATGAACTGCACACGCACCCGCATTACCGCCACTCGCTCCGCTCTCGGAGGAGTCGTCGCGTTCCCCCTGGTGACCGTTTCCCTCGGCGCCTTCTCGGGACACCGCGCCCACACCGGCAGCTGACCCGCGCGTAGGAGAACTCTGCCCGTCGCCGGGCTCGTTCCTCACGCGTGCGCGGTCCGCCCAGCGGCTCGCCCGCATTCCCTCCCGCCCGACCGGCCCTCTCGGCGCACTTTCGCGCGTAGCCGGCGACGGGATCCGGAAGCCTCCCTCCGGCTTCCCTCGATTCACCCACTTCTCTCTTCCCATCCGAGGAACCACCATGAATACGCAGCTGAAGCAGCCGCACCTGTCCCACCCGCCCGAACCGCTCGCGCTCCTCGCGCCGACCACCAACCGCGTCGCCGGAGCATCCTGGCTCGATCGCGCCGCGATGCGCGTCGGCCTGTGGCTCGTGCTCTGGGGCTCACGCCCCGTGTCGAACGCCGAGGCGCTCGCGCGTCACCGGCACCGCGCCTTCCTTGCCCAGGAGCGGGCGCAGCGCGAGGCCGAGGCGGCCCTGGCAACCCGCTTGTGGATGCACGGCGCCTGATCCGACGCCGTGCATCCGCACCCCTGCATCCGAACATCTGACGAAAGAGAAACCTGATGAGCAAGACCCTCGCCGGTATCGAATACCGGCCGCTGGTCATCCCCGAGAGTGTGGATGCCGATGGCGCGGCGGACTTCCGCGCCATGACCGAGGTGAGAAACGCGGTCTACCGGCATATCTCGGGTCACGACGATCAATCCCTCTCACCCGCCGAACTGCTGCCCAGCTACCGGCCCGAACCGTACGAGATCCGCATGATGTGGCTGGTTCTCGACCGCGGACGTCCGGTTGGGCGAGTCGGTCTCGACCTCCCCGTCGAGACCGACTCGCGCGTCGCATATATGTTCATCGAGCTGCTTCCGGATGTCTGGGGTCGGGGCATCGGCACCGAAGCGCTCGCGCTGATCGAACGGGTGGCGCGCGAGAACAAGCGCACGATCCTGCAGTCGTGGGCGGAGCACCCTGACCGCCCTGGTCCCAGGCTCGAGCCTCCGACCGGCTTCGGCAGCATTCCCGCGGAGGACCCCGGCGCGCGATTCTTCGTGCGGCACGGATTCACGCTCGAGCAGATCGAGCGCAACAGCGCACTCGACCTACGGGCGACGCGGGACAACGTCGACCGCCTTCTCGCGGAGGCCACTGCGGCAACCGAGGGCTATCGAGTCGTGTCATGGAATGCCCCCACTCCCCCGGAATTCGCCGACGGCTACGCGTGGATGAAGTCGCGCATGGTGACGGATGCCCCGTCCGCGGCGATCGAGTACGACGAAGAGAAGTGGGATGCGACACGCGTCGCGATCCATGACGCACGTGCGATCGATGCGGGCCGCCTGCTGCACGTCACGGCGGCGCAGCACATCCAGACGGGTGAGCTGTGTGCGTTCAACGAGCTGGCGATCGGGCCGGACCGCACCGCCGCATCCCATCAGGAGGACACGCTCGTGCTGAGCGAGCACCGCGGCCACCGCCTCGGCATGCTCGTGAAGTGCGCGGGCCTTCGGGCGTGGCGGGACATCGCACCCGAGTCGCCCCGCGTGATCACGTACAACGCCGAGGAGAATCGCCCGATGCTCGACATCAACGAGGCCATCGGCTTCGCGCCGATCGCCTATGAGGGTGCGTGGAAGAAGGTGCTGGGCGCCTGACCTCCGACATCCGTCCCTCACTCCACCGCGACTTCGCCGAAACACCCCTGGTGCGCCGAGACACCCCCTGGCACGGGGTGTTTGGCCGCGGAGGGGGTGTTTCGGCGCCAAGAAAGGCTGCAGCGCGGCGCACGGTGAACGAGGGTCAGGGTCGCGGCGACGGGAGGCGCTGGCAGCGCGGACAGAAGTGGCTCGAACGATTCATGAAGGATGCGCGCACGATCGGCCGCCCGCACCTCTCGCACGGCTGACCCGTGCGGCCGTACGCCCGCAGACTGTGCGCGAAGTAGCCGGCCTGGCCGTTGACGTTGACGTACTGCGCGTCGAAGCTCGTGCCACCCTCGGCCAGCGCGCGGTTCAGCACCGCCCGCACCTCCGTGAGCAATCGTCCGGCGGCGCGCGACGAAAGCGTACGAGCGGGAGTCTCGGGATGGATGCGTGCCGCCCAGAGCGCCTCGTCGGCGTAAATGTTCCCGATGCCACTCGCCAGGGTCTGATCAAGCAACACGCGCTTGATCGCCGAGTCCTTCCGGGACAGCGCCTGCACAAACGCTCGGTCGCGGAATGCGGGGTCGAGCGGGTCACGACCGATGTGCGAGACCTGACTCGGCAGAAGCGGATCCGGTGTGCCCCATCCGGCCGCCTCGCCATCCGCGGTCGGCACGAGGTGGTCGATCGCGAGCGATCCGAACGTGCGTTGATCGGCGAATACGACATCGAGGGGCCCGTGGTCGGCGTGCTCGATCGACAGGCGGATGCGTTCGTGACGTTCGATCGATGCGCCGTCTGCGCGCAGCAGCATCTGTCCGCTCATCCCGAGGTGGACGAGAATCGCCTCGGGCACATCGGATAGATTCTCGCCGTCCGTACTATCGGCATCAAGAGGCAACCAGAGGAATTTGCCGCGCCGTGCCGCTCCGGTGATGCTGCGCCCTCGCAGGCGGGCCTCGAAATCGAGCGGCCCTCCCGTGTGCCGGGTCAGAGCGCGAGGGTCCCGTGCGTCGACAGCGACGATGCGGGCACCGGTCACAGCAGGGGAAAGCCCGGCGCGAACGACCTCGACCTCGGGAAGCTCAGGCACTCGCGGAGATGTCGTCGCTCTCGACGTCTCGCGTCGTGATGTCCCGCCAGGCCGCGAGTGCAGCAGCCATCTCGGCGGACTTCTTGCTGGAACCGACGCCCTGCGCCGCGGTGGCGCCGACCCGCACCGTGGCGGTGAAGATGCGGTTGTGATCGGGACCCGCCGCCTGAACCGAGTACGCGGGCGGCGACTCCTGTCGGCGAGCAGCCAGTTCCTGCAGGCTCGTCTTCGGATCCATCGCGGCCCCGTAGCGCTCGGGGTCACCGAGCAGGGGTTCCATCAAACGCAGCACGAGGTCGGTCGCGGCTTCCGCTCCGGCCGACAGGTACGTCGCTCCGATGATCGCTTCCGTGGTGTCGGCGAGGATCGAGTCCTTGTCGCGTCCACCGGTCTGCTCTTCACCCCGCCCGAGAAGGACGTGGCGGCCCAGGTCGATGTGGCGCGCGGCCTCGGCGAGAGCAACCGTCGAAACGAGGCTCGCCCGGCGCTTCGCCAGAGATCCCTCGTCGAGCTCAGGATGCCGCGTGAACAACATCACCGTCACGGCCTGACCGAGGATCGAGTCCCCGAGAAACTCGAGGCGCTCGTTGTGCGGCGTGCCACCGTTCTCATACGCGTACGAGCGGTGGGTCAGCGCAAGCGTCAGCAAACCGGGGTCAATGACGACCCCGAGGCGCTGGACAAGAGCGCGTCTCCCCCCCGGAAGCACTGCCACGGCTACAGCGAGCCGATCAGACGTCGGCGACCTTGCGGCCCTTGTACTCGAGGAACAGTTCGGTTCCCTGCGAGTCGGTGACCACCTTGGCCTGGTGGGGACGGCTGTAGACGACCTTGCCGTTCTCGATGGTCTTGACGAGCGCGATGGGCTCGGCCTTCCACTGCGCGCGGCGCGAACGGGTGTTGGAGCGCGAAACCTTGCGCTTCGGGGGGTTACCTGCCATGGCTCTATCTCTTTCGTTCGAGTCTTAGGGGTTCTGGTCCGGCTCGCGGGCGCTCGCTGAAGCGTCGTCCTGGGCCAGTTGCCTGAGCGCCGACCAGCGTGGATCGAGGTCGGAACTCAAAGAAGTACTATCCGTATCGGCCAGTCGCTCGCCCGTTACCGGGTCCAACCCGGGGCAATCCGGCTGGCATACCGGCTGAAACGGAAGCGACAGAATGACCGCATCCCTGACAAGAGTTTCAAGATCCACGTGATCGTCTTGAACCTCGAAGTCAGATGTTTCCTGTCCAGGGTACGCGAAAAGCTCTTGGAATTCGACTTCGAGGGGCGCGGCGATGTCGATCAGGCAGCGGCCGCAGATCCCGACGTACTCCCCGTGCGCCTCTCCGGTGACCAGAATGCCCTCGTGGACGGACTCGAGCCTCACATCCACGTCGATCGCGCCGCCCTGCTCGAGGTGGACGAGGCCTTCGCCCCATCGCTCGGCGAGGGTCACCTCGAAGTCGTGCTCGCGCATCTCGCCCGGACGGCGCTCGATGTCGCGGACGTTGATGGCGAATGGTCCTGGCCTGCGGTTTCTCACGGGGGACCATGCTACCCGCGGTGCGCTGCGTCGGGGTCAGCCGACCCGCGCGCCCGGCCTGCCAGCACGCGAGGGGGCTCTAGCCGGCGCTGGTTCCCGTGGCGAGGAATCGCGCGACGGGCGCCGGTACGTAGGGCGAGACATCCCCGCCCAGCCCCGCAACCTGACGCACGAGCGAACTCGACACGAGAGCGTGGGACGGATCGGGCAGGAGAAAGACGGTCTCCACGTGCGCGAGGTGACGATTCACGATCGCCATGGGCGTTTCGTAGACGACGTCGATCTGCGAACGGATGCCTTTCACGAGCACTCCCGCACCCACATCGGTGGCGTAGTCGACCAGGAGGCCCATGCTCCACGACGCGACGATGATCTCACCGTCGATCCCGCTCTCGGCGATCGACTGCTCGAGCAACTCCAGACGGTGGGCGATGGGGAGCATCGCTTCTTTGTCGGGGTTGTGCACGACGAGGACGTGCAGCGAGTCGTACAGCGATGCAGCGCGACGGATGACATCGAGATGGCCGAGGGTCGGCGGGTCGAACGAACCCGGAACGACCGCGATCCTGTTGTTCACTCGGCCAGCCTATCCGCGCTCACCGCACGTGACCGAGCAGCGTTACGTCCGACGGCGCTTCTCGGCATACTTTCGATCAGTTGCGCGCCATCGCCGCGCGGTCCTCGACGTCCAGACGACGATCGATGGCACGAGCGAGCCCGGTATGGGCGCTCAGGTCCGGATCGTCGCGAAGAATCCCCTCGGCTTCAGCGCGCGCTTCGGCGATGAGCGGAGCATCCGTCACAACGCGCAGCAACCGTAGCGACGAGCGAGCGCCCGATTGGATGTCTCCCAGCACATCGCCTTCACCCCGCAGCTCGAGGTCGACCTCGGCGAGTTCGAAGCCGTCGAGTGTGCGCGCCACGGCCTCGACGCGGGCGCGAGCGGGCGTTCCGCCCGGCGCCTCGGTGACGAGCAGACACAGGCCGGGGACGCCTCCGCGGCCGACACGGCCCCGCAGCTGGTGCAGTTGCGAGACACCGAAACGGTCGGCCTCGAGGATGATCATGGTCGAGGCATTGGGAACGTCGACGCCGACCTCGATCACGGTGGTCGCGACGAGCACGTCGATCTGGCCGTCGGCGAAGGCCCGCATCGTCGCATCCTTCTCATCCCCGGGCATGCGCCCGTGCAGAATCGAAACGCGCAGGTCGGCGAAGTCGGCGCGAGCGGCGAGCATCCGATCCACCTGCACCACCCCCCAACGCTCTCGCGCCGACTCCCCCGCGACGGGTGGAGCCTCGACGGTGTCGTCGGTCGCCGCCTTGCCCGTGGCCTCGACATCGATCGCGGGGCAGACGACGAAGACCTGATGCCCCTTCGACACCTCTTCTGCGGCGCGCTGCCAGACACGCTCGAACCAGGCCGGGCGCTCCCCGACCGGCGCAACGAAGGTTTCGATGCCGGCGCGGCCGGCGGGCATGGTTCGGATGGTCGACACGTCCAGGTCGCCGAAGACGGTCATCGCGACGGTGCGCGGAATCGGCGTCGCCGTCAGGACGAGGGCGTGCGGGCTGGAGCCCTTCGCGCGCAATGTCTCACGCTGCTCGACGCCGAAGCGGTGCTGCTCATCGACCACGACGAGGCCGAGGTCGGCGAAAGTGGTCGTGTCACTCAGGAGCGCGTGTGTTCCGATCACGATCAGGGCCTGCCCCGACGCGACACGGAGCGCTGCGCGGCGCCGATCCGCGGCACCCTGCTGACCCGTGAGCAGGGTCGGCATGAGTTCCGGAGCCAGATCGGGTCCCAGCATCCGGGCGATCGAGCGCACGTGCTGCCCGGCGAGCACCTCCGTCGGAGCGATCAGCGCGGATTGTCCGCCGGACTCCGCCACCTGCAGCATCGCGCGCAGGGCAACGAGAGTTTTGCCCGACCCCACCTCACCCTGGACGAGCCGGTTCATCGGCCACGCGCCGACCAGGTCGGCCGCGATCCGTTCACCGACGTCGTCCTGGTCGGGTGTCCGCGAGAACGGCAGCGCCGCGTCGAAGCGCTCGAGGTAGCCGCCCTCCTGTGCCGGGCGCGGGCGAGCCGACAGGGCGCGGACCGCGGCACGCTGCTGGAGGAGCGCCGTCTGCAGTACGAGGGCCTCGTGCATCCGCAGCGTTTCGTGGGCGATGTAAACGTCGGTATCGGACGCCGGGCGATGGATCTTCTCGAGGGCATCCCGCGCCGGCACCAGACCCTTGCGCGAACGCAGCGCAGCGGGGATCGGATCGTCCACCTCACCGAGGGCGTCGAGCACGATCGCGATGATCTTGCCCAGCTGCCAGCTCGCGATCGTCGACGTGGCGGGATAGATCGGGATCGGCAGGTTCGCATATTCCTGGGCGCTGCGACGTGCGGTTTCTTCGTCGTCGAAGAGCTCGTAGTCGGGGTGTGCGAGCTGTTTGGTCTCGCGGTACTCGCCGACCTTGCCCGCGAAGATCCCCCGCCGGCCCGCGTGGAGCTCTTTCAGACGCCACGTCTGGTTGAAGAACGTGAGCGTGAGGCGACCCTGCCCGTCGCTGATGACGACCTCGAGAATCGACCCTTTGCGTGCCTGCATACGACGTTCGCCCGCGCTGACGACCTCGGCGACGATCGTGACCTGCTCCCCCACCGGCAGATCGCGGATCGGCGTCAGCTCACCCCTCTGGGCGTAACGCCGGGGATAGTGGGCGAGCAGGTCGCCGACCGTTCGCATGCCAAATGCTCGCTCGAGGGCCGCGGAGGTCTTGCCACCCACGACGCCCTCGAGTCGGGTTTCGAGAACCACCGACGACATGCCACGACTCTAGTTCGCGGGTGGGACGTCGCTGTGCCCGGCGTGTGCGTCATCGGTGCGCGCGGTTTGTAGGGTGAGGGGATGACCCGGATCATCGCCGGCGACGCCCGCGGCATCCGGCTCGCCGTCCCCGCTCGCGGCACACGTCCCACGAGCGACCGCGTGCGCGAGTCGCTCTTCGCCGGGATGGAGTCGGCGGGTGCGCTGGACGACGCGCGCGTCCTGGACCTGTACGCGGGTTCCGGCGCGCTGGGCCTCGAGGCCCTGTCTCGGGGTGCCGCATCCGTCGACCTGGTTGAGTTGTCTCGCCCGGCCGCGGCGATCGCGCGCGAAAATATCGGCCGGGTCGAGCGATCCCTCGGTCGTACGGGGCTCGGACGCGTGCACACGATCGCGGCGGATGCGTACTTGCGCGGCCCCGTCGGCCCCTTCGATCTCGTGTTTCTCGACCCGCCCTACGAGCTCGGAGAATCGGAGTTGACCGCAACCCTCTCGCTCCTCGCGCCGCATCTGGCGGAGGACGGCCTGGTCGTCGTCGAACGTTCGCGGCACTCACCCGAGCCAGGATGGCCAGCGGGTCTGGCACTCGCGCGCGAACGCACCTACGGCGACACGGTCATCTGGCAGGCACACTGACGGGACACGCCCACGTCCGGCTCAGCCAATTCCGGCGTCCCAGTCCCGGTACGGGTCCCAACCGCGGGGTGCTCGGGGCTCACCATCCAGCAGCAACGGATGCGCACCCGCCGCTGTGACGTCGCCGATCACGCGGAATCCCTCCGGCAGGTCCGAGCCGCGGGCGAAGGTCGCGAGCAGCGCATGGTCCTCGCCGCCATCGATGGCCCAGCGCGGATCGCCGCCGACCTCAGCAATGCGAAGCGCGAGCGTCACCCCGGATGCTTCCGCCAGGCGCGTCGCGTCGAGAGCGAGTCCGTCCGACACATCCATCATGGCGGTGGCACCGGCATCCGCCGCCGCCACGCCCTGTCCGATCGGGGGCGACGGGCGCAGCTGGGCGTCGAGCGCCTCGAGCTCGGCCGCGTTGAGCGTCGCCCGGTCGACGGCGACAGGGCCCGAGCTATCCGTGAATCGCGAAAACAACAGATCGATCCCGCGCGCTGCCACACCGGCTGCCCCAGCCAATGCGACGACGTCCCCCGGGCGTGCGCCCGAGCGGAGCACCGGTGCGCGGCCCTCGAGCGATCCGAGAGCCGTCACGGCGATCGTCAGCGTGGACGAGATGGTCAGGTCACCGCCGATCACCGCGCAGCCGGGCGCGAGCGAGCTGCAGCACGCGGCAAGTCCCTCCGCGAGAGCGCGCACGAACGACAGGCGGGTGTCGGCGGGCATCGCTAGCGCGACGAGCAAGCCGGTCGGGCGTGCCCCCATCGCCGCGACGTCGGCGAGGTTCACCGCGGCTGCTTTCCACCCGAGATCGGTGCCCGACGACCAGGCCAGCCGAAAGTCCGGGCCGTGCACGAGCGTGTCGGTCGTCGCCACAACACGACCGTCCGGAACGCGTAGGACGGCAGCGTCATCGCCGGGCCCTACCTCGGCCCCCTCGGCCATGCCGACGCTGTCGAGAATGACGCGCAGGATGGTGGACTCGGCGAGGTCCCCCACCCGCGGATCGTCCAGTTCGGTCATCCACGTCTCCTCTGTATGCCGTCTGAGACAGACTTTGCCTGCTCCGACGGTGCCGGCCACCAGCCGCGCCTGCCACCGAACGCGCGGTTTCGCCGACCTCTACCCACGGTAGTCCGTTCACAATTCAGTCTCGCCGCGGGCAGCAGCCCGGCGCACAGCCGGAACCACCGGGGGCCCAAGGCTGCGGCTCGTCCGTGGAGACTGAATTGTGAACGCTGAGGTGGAAGCAC
>NZ_HG779630.1:0-7050 GCF_000582705.2 Microbacterium sp. C448 | reverse complement strand
AGACCCTCCACGACACCCGGGGCGATTCAGGTCTCCGGTAGTAGTAAAAGGTTTCCGCACCGGGCGACAGATCGCGGGCGGGGGTGCGGGAGCTGGGGGTGTTGTGACCTGGTGAGGCCGGGCGGGCCGTTTCGGGTGTCGACCCGCCCGGAAGTTTCACAGCTCGTTGAGGAGGTCCTGCATGGTTGAGATTTCGGCGGTTTGGTCGTCGATCACCTGTTGGGCGAGGTCGAGGACGTCCTGGTTCTGACCGTCGTCGAGCGCGGTGCGCGCCATGTCCACGGCGCCCTCGTGGTGCATGATCATCTGTTCGAGGAAGAGGCGGCTCGCTTGCGTGGCGTCTGCCTCTTCCAGGGCCGTCATGTCTTCGTCGGACATCATGCCGTCGCCGGAGTCGTCCATTGATCCGTGGTCCATGCCGCCCATGGCGTCGGGGTCGTACTCGACGCCCCAGTTCTCGAGCCAGCCGAGCATCAGGTCCATCTCTGGGCCTTGGGCGTCCTTGATCTGTTGGGCGAGCTCCGCGACACGTGGGTCGAGTCCGTCCTTGGTGAGCACGATGTCGGCCATCTTGATGGCCTGCTGGTGGTGCGGGATCATCATGGTCACGAACATCTCGTCGGCGTCGTTCGCCGTGGCGGTGGACGAGGTATCGGACGATGTGGTGGTTTCGCCTGTCGGTGCTGATGCGTCAGCGCAGCCCGTGAGAACGAGAGCGAGGCTGAGCATGCCAGTGCCGAAGGCAAGGGGAAGCTTCTTCATGAGTAATTCCTTCGATGGGGTCGTGTGTGAGGGGTCGGGAGTAGCGCGCCACGCAGAGGGGACGCGATGATGCCGGCGAGATGCCGGTTGCGACCTATCAGGTACGACTGATCGAGAGGGCTAAGGGCGAGGGTGTGCGCGGCAGGATACTCACAGCCTGCAGGCGCACTGAGGACGCAACGATCTGCAGAGGCGGCCCGAGACGACGGGCCACGAGGATTGGGCGCAGTAGGAGGAGTAGTCCGGCAAGCAGCGCGAGGATGCAGGCCGTGGTCATGTCCGGATGGCCTTGCCCTGTCCCCGAGAGGCAGGCGTCATCACAGGGAACGGAGGCAGCCTCGGAGGCTGCCGGTGTCAGTGCGTCGTGGCCGGTATCCGCGGCCATCGTCGTCGCGGAGTGGTGTGCGGTGACGGTGCCGTGGCCGGCTGGATCCGCACTGAAGGTATGCATGCCAAGCAGGCCGACGATGATCAAGACAGCCGCACCGACGAGCGGGAGAAGGACGCGCAGCGACAGTTGCTGACGCTGAATGCGTGATGCGATCTGCATGCTTGTCTCTCCCCTCCCGCGACACACGCTAGCACCGTCGACTTTGCGCACCCTCGGGGAACTGATTCACCGCCCACAGCCGAGTGACGAGTTCCTGGACCAGTGCGCGAATCTGCTTCAGTAGACGTCTATTTGAGCGAGTTCATGCCGCTCCGCACACTCTACAGGAATACCCCCGGTGGGTATATGGTTGTCCGCGTCAGAGACGAACCACTCGAACGTGAAAGAGGAACACCCACATGTCCGATTCCCCCACTGGATCTTGCTGCAGCCATAACAATCACGGTGCGGTCGCCGCCGAAGGACGCACAGATCTCCTCGCCCCATCCGCGGAGGAACTCGCACAATGCCCCGTGATGGCCGGCAGTGTTGTCGTCAAGGCGGATGCCGAGTCCGCGGGACTGTTCCGCGACTACGAGGGCACCCGCTACTACTTCTGCTGCGCCGCATGCGGCCCCCGCTTCGACGCTGACCCCGCAAAATACGCGGCCGCAGCCTGACTACTTCACTCGCGGGGTCCGCCGCCCTGGCAGCCCCACAGGTTCATTACTCCGAGGAGGATATGACCATGAGCCACTCGCACAACGACGAGGTCGAACATACGCACGCGCATCCCGCTTCCCCCAGCCCGGCCGGGCACGAGACGCACAGTGCCCACGGCGTCCACGGAAACGAGGGCGCCAGTCACGACAGTCACGAGGGTCATGGTGGCCATGGGGATCACGTCGGACAGTTCCGGCGGTTGTTCTGGATCATGCTCATCCTGGCGGTCCCGACCGTTGCCCTGTCGGGCATGTTCTCGATGATCCTCGGCTACACCCTCCCCGACATCCCCGGGATCGCCTGGGTGTCGCCAGTGCTCGGAACGGTGATGTATGTCTGGGGCGGGAAACCGTTCCTCGTCGGCGCCGTCAGCGAAATCCGCTCCCGCAAGCCCGGGATGATGCTCCTGATTGGCCTCGCGATCACGGTCGCATTCCTCGCATCCTGGGGTGCGAGCGTGGGGCTGCTGCATCACGATCTGGACTTCTGGTGGGAGCTGGCACTCCTGATTGTGATCATGCTGCTCGGCCACTGGATCGAGATGCGCTCCCTCGCCCAGACCACCTCCGCCCTCGACTCCCTGGCCGCCCTTCTGCCGGATGAGGCGGAACGTGTCGAGAACGGCGAGGTCGTCGTCGTCTCACCCACTGAGCTCGTCGTTGGCGATGTTGTCGTCGTTCGGCCTGGTGGCAGCGTTCCCGCGGATGGGCGCATTATTGATGGTCGCGCGTCGATGGATGAATCCATGGTCACGGGCGAATCCCGTACGGTCACTCGCGGCACGGGCGACACGGTCACGGCGGGCACTGTCGCCACCGATTCCGGGTTGCGTGTCGAGATCACCGCGACCGGTGACGACACCACCCTCGCGGGCATTCAGCGGCTGGTGACCGAAGCGCAGAGCTCGTCCTCTCGCGCCCAGCGTCTCGCCGACACCGCCGCGGGGTGGCTGTTCTGGTTCGCGCTGGGATCTGCGGCCATCACCGCGATCGTGTGGATATTGGTGGGCTTCCCGGATGCCGCGGTCATCCGCACGATCACCGTCTTGGTGATTGCCTGCCCCCACGCGCTCGGTCTTGCCATCCCTCTGGTCGTGTCGATCGCGACCGAGCGCGCCGCGCGCGGCGGGGTGCTCGTCAAGGACCGTCTGGCGTTGGAGAGCATGCGCACCGTTGACACGGTGCTGTTCGACAAGACCGGGACCCTCACGAAGGGCGAGCCCCGCGTCTCCGAAGTGTCAGTCACCGACGGTCGTGACGCAGACCAGGTGCTCGCCCTCGCTGCCGCCGCCGAGGTAGACAGTGAGCACCCTCTGGCGAAGGCCATTGTCCGTGCCGCTGCCGACAAGAAGCTCACGGTGCCCGGAAGCCGTGACTTCACCTCGTCTCCCGCCGTTGGCGTCACCGCAACCGTGGACGGCACCACCGTCCGGGTGGGTGGACCGCACCTCCTCACCGAAGAGAACGCAGATGAGCTTCCCGTCGTAGACCAGTGGCGTGCCGATGGCGCGATCATCCTCCATGTCGTTCAGGATGGGGACGTCATCGGTGCGCTGAAGCTCGCCGACGAGGTGCGTTCGGAGTCGCGCGAAGCGGTCGACGCGCTGCACGTCTTGGGCGTGCAGGTGGTCATGATCACCGGAGACGCCGAGGCCGTCGCACATGCCGTCGCGCAGGATCTCGGCATCGACCGGGTCTTCGCCGGCGTGCGCCCCGAAGACAAGGCCGCGAAGGTCCAAGAGCTGCAGAAAGAGGGCCGGAAGGTCGCGATGGTCGGCGACGGCGTCAATGACGCCCCCGCCCTCGCGCAGGCCGACGTCGGGCTCGCCATCGGAGCGGGCACGGATGTGGCGATCGCCTCGGCTGGGGTCATCCTCGCCAGCGACGACCCCCGCTCTGTGCTCTCCGTGATCGAGCTGTCCCGTGCGGCGTATCGGAAGATGAAGCAGAACCTCTGGTGGGCCGCGGCCTACAACCTCATCTCCGTCCCCCTCGCCGCCGGCGTCCTCGCACCCATCGGGTTCATCCTGCCGATGTCGGTCGGCGCGATCCTAATGTCGCTGTCCACGATCGTCGTCGCCCTCAACGCCCAGCTGCTGCGACGCCTCGACCTCAGGCCGGAGACCACGACCCGGACCATCCTCGACCGATGACCATGACGAACCCGGAGGACGTGATGGCCGACGCCATTGAACCCGCAACGGCCTGCGACCACGGTGAAAACGGCTACAGCAGCGACAACGTCCGCTACCTCGCCCCCCTTATTCGTGAGGTCCTCCCTGACCTCTTCGCAAGACCCTAACAACTCGCATTCTGTTCGCCAACCGGTGAGGACTGGCGTGAGGACTACTTCATCTCGCCGTTCTGATCGGCGTGCTCTTCCGCACGGAGTCTCTCACGATCGTCCTTTAGACCATCGCGCACACCCTTGCGGACGGCACCGTAGACGGCGTAAGCCAACACCCCAATGGTGACGGCGGTCAGGGCGAGCAATGACAAGGGGTCCATAGGCTCTCCTCCAAATTTCGGTTCACTGTACGCCGTCGGCCGTCGCGGGCTGAGGCTCGTAGTCATGTCGTTCGACCTCGTGGGCGGGCGTCACCAGAAGGCCGAAATGAACGCACAAGAGGCTGCAACTGTTGAGAGACAGAGGCGTTTGGTCGCGCCGCATCCGATACCCCGCCCGGACGGGTGACGGTCCGTCTGTATGCGGACGGATCTCGGGCATTCTCTTCGATGGAGGTCCCTGTCGAGCAGGCCAACGCCGATGATCAGATCAGCCCATATTCGATCCAAGGAGGCAGCTACTCATCCGCCGCCCCGCCGCGACGAATGCAGAGCACCACCATGCTGCGGACATCGCACCCATCGGCACGTCGCGGTCGGAGACGGCTCGTGGACGAAGCAGCTGACATCTGCTCGCCGATCGTCTCTCATCCTGGTCTCATGATCGGGGTTCTAACGTCACTGTCATGAGAGATTCAGCGATCGTCCTGACGCGGCTCAGCCGCAGGTTCGGGGCCACACCCGCGGTCACCGATGTGAGTGTCGAGATCCCGGCGGGCGAGATCTTCGGCCTGCTCGGCCACAACGGGGCGGGCAAGACGACGACGGTCAACATGCTGACCACCCTGCTTCCGCCGACGTCGGGAGACGCGGTGGTCGGAGGGAAGAGCATCATCGCGGATGCTGCGGCGGTGCGCAGTCTGATCGGCTATCTGCCGGAGAACGTGCAGTTCTACGACAATCTGACGCTGGTGGAGAATCTGCAGTTCTTCGGTCGACTGTCGGGGTTGCGCCGCCCGGATGCACGGATCGCGGATGTTCTGCGGTTCCTGGACTTCACGGGGCACGACAGCCAACGGCTGGGCACGTTCAGCAAGGGTATGCGTCAGCGGGTAGGGATCGCACAGGCGATCCTGCACGCCCCGGCCGTTCTCTTTCTGGACGAGCCGACGTCTGGCCTGGACCCGGAGGGCGTCCGAACCCTGCGCGAGACGATCGTGCGACTGAACAAGGAACTCGGGCTGACAGTGTTCATGAACACGCATCTGCTCTCAGAGGTCACCCGCACGTGCACCAGCATCGGCATCCTCAATCAAGGACGCCTGGTGCACCATGACACGGTCGCGAGCACTCTGGCGGCGTATCCCGAAGAGCAGTCGTTGGAGGAGATCTTCTTCCAGCTGGAGCGGGCCGGGACACCGTGAATGGCTTCTGGACGAGCGCCCGGCATGAGGTGCTCAGCATCACCCGCGCACGCATCGCACTATTGCTACTGATGGTGTTCGTCGGCATGGTGTCCGTGTCTGCGATTATCGGATGGATCACCACGCGTACCGTCACCTCCGTGTATGAGGGCATCCTCGCGGCGGGTCTGACCGCCGCGCCCAACCCGTTCACTGACGTGGCCCCGCTGTACTACGCACGTAACTCGGCGATCTACGTTGTCTTGATCGGGTGCCTCATGGCGATCGTCCTCGGCGCGCAGGCCACGCTCCGCGACCGCAAGCAGGGCACCTCCATCCTGGTGCTCACCCGCCCTCTCGCCATCCAGGCGCGTCTGCTCGGGCAGCTGGCCGGGATCGGGCTGGTCCTTGCCACGGTGTCACTGGTGAGCACCCTGATCAGCTGGGTCTCGATCGCGATCATCACCGGAACCCCCCTCGGCGGGGACCTCACCGCCCGGCTGGTGGGCTTCGCGGGCACGTCGTGGTTGCTGCTGATGGTCTTCGCGATCATCGGGATGATCTCCGGCCTGTTCGCCCGCCGCGAGAGCACCGCCTTCCTTGTGCCGTTCGTGGTGTGGAGCGGAATCACATTCGTGCTGCCCCAGTTGGGCTCCGCCGCCCGGCCTGTGGCACTGCTGAACCCCGTGCCGGCTGTTCCCGTCGCGGGGGACTCGTTCTCGGTCCTGTCCGCGTTGACCGGCCCGCTCGCGATCACTGAACAGTTCAAGACGACCGCGAGCGTGCTGCTCCAGAACGACCTGGTGGTCGGCAGCGCCGGGGCCGGTGTCCTCGTCCTGGCGATATTCCTGCTCGCGGGCCTGATCGCGATCACCGTGATCCCTCGACGAAAGATCCGGAGTGCCCTTCATGACTGACATCGCCACGGTGGCCCGCAAAGAGATCCTGGAACTGCGCCGCGACCGCCTTTTCCTCATCCTGATCGGCTTCCTCGCCGTCGTCACCGTGATCTCGGTCGCGGTGGGCGCCGCCGACTTCCGGGCGCAGCTGGACGCCTACACCCTGTACGTCGCAGACGTCACTGCCAGCGGCTCCGGTGTGACGCCCGCCGCCCCGCAGCTGTTCCCCCTGCAACTACTGCGAGGTGGGATGGAGTACCTCGAGATCCTCGGGGCGCTGTTCGCGATCGTGTTGGGTTACGCCACCATTGCGAAAGAGAAGCATCGCGGGACGTTGCCGCTGCTGCTCAGCCGCCCCGTGCAGCGCTTCGCGCTGGCCGGCGGCAAGATCGCAGCCCTTGCGACGATATGGGGACTGGTCGTGCTGGGCCTAGCGATCGTCTCCGCCATCGCGGTCACCACCATCGGCGGGGGAACCCTGACCGGAACCGACCTGGCCCGGCTCGCAGTCAGTTGCGGCTTCGCCTGGTTGTACCTGGTGTTCTGGTCGGCCATCGCGATCGCTGTCACTGTGCTCACTAGGTGCGTGGGTCAGATCCTTCCGTTAA
>NZ_HG779629.1:0-7624 GCF_000582705.2 Microbacterium sp. C448 | reverse complement strand
GCCGCCAGGAGGTACTCGACACTCTCACAGACGTTTCCGAACTTCATCGCGCCGGCTCGTGGTGCCGAGGCCGTCCTGCGCGCGGGGACGGGCAAGATCTACGCAGCCCCGAACAAGCGCATGGACGACACCGGTCGCCACATGTTGATCTGGTGGGAGAACGGCCCGTCACACCCGGCCACCCAGCGCTCCGTCGAATCTCTCAACCGCCTGCACGAACACTGGGCGAAACAGTATCCGGGCAACTTCTCGCACAACGAAGACTACGTTTACACCCTCTGCTACGAGGCGGCCTTCATGCATCGAATGCGCCTGAGGATCGGTCTGCCGGGCTTCCCCGAGAAGGTCCAGATGGCCTCGGTCGAGTTCTGGAGCCGGATGGCAAAGCTGTTCCGCAACGCAGGCACGGGCGAACCGCTCCACGGCTTTCCGGCGGATTTCGCGGGGATCATGGCGTACATGGACGACTACGAGGCGCGCGACTGGGGCGACAACTCGCACGGAGCGGCCGTCATGGAGCGGATGCTGACGCCGTTCGCCGAACGTCACTTCCCCCGTCCCCTGCACGGGGTGGCGCGCGCGATGGTCCTGGGGATGTATCCGGACCACATCTTCCGCACCTACGGCATCGCCCGACCCGGACCCATCACCCGGTGGTTCGGACGATCCTTCATGAAGGTCGGCTTGACGATGAGCGAGCGCTACCTACCGGATCCCGAGGTCACTCTCGCTGAGAAGCATCGCCAGGCGCGCGCGGCCAAAGTGCAGACGCTCTTACGTCATGCCGATCGGCCCAGCGCGATTCGAGAAGCCGAGGACGTCGCGGCGACCAGCTGATCGGGATCGGGGGGACGGCGCACGCCTTATCCGGGGCGATGACCACGGGATCAGGCGTGCGCCGCATTCACGACCGGGCCCCATTCACGACCGGGCTTGGGCGACGAGTTCGGTCGGGTGGGCGACGGACTCGGCGTTGAGCCGATGCCAGGTGCGGTTCTGATAGACCAGGCCATCCGGCATCTCGGCACCGCCGTCGAGACGCGACTCGACCGCCGTGGCAACGAATACCGTCGACCCACCGGCGTCGATCCGGTGCAGGATGCGCGCGCGCAACCAGGTATGGGCATCGTCGAAAACGGGTTCGCCCGTGTCGAGTCGCCTCCAGCGCGTCGTGTCGGCGAACCGATCGATGCCACTCGTCGCACCCAAGACGGCCAGATCGAGATTCTCTGCCGAGAGAAGGTGGACGACGACCGTATCGGCCAGTCGGAGCACGACGGCGCTGGAACTGTGCACCGAAACCGAGAACATCAGCAGGGGCGGGTCGGCGCTGACGGCCGACACGGAAGACGCGGTCAGCGCGATCGGGACGCCGTGCGCGTCGGCGGTGATCAGGGAGACCCCCGCCGGATGCGAGCGGAATGCGGCCTTGAAGTCATCGGGGCTGATCATCGTCGGTCCGCTCTCATGAGACCGAGGCAAGGTACCGGATGGCGCCCTGGCGCCAGTTCAGGGTCACGTGATGCGAGATCATCTCGACATCGCGCTTGGCGCGCGAGATCGGGTGCTCGGCATTACCCGCCCGTGCACCGACGAGCGAGAAGATCTGCTGTACCGAGCGCAGTGCTGTGCGCGTCACGAGCGCATTGTCACGGGCCTCTCGGGCGGTGTCGGCCTCGCTGGACTCCTCGCGCAGGCGCGCTCGCTCGGATGCCTCGAAGCTTCGCTTCTCGATCAGCAGGCGCGCCATCTGAATGTCACCCTGCGCCTGGGCGAATTCGCTGGCCACGTACTCCTGCTCGGAGAGGCTCACGGAGCCGCCGAGCGCGTTGGCGACACGGGTAGACGACCCGACCGTCTCGGCGAAGTGCTCGGCAGCACCCCACGCGGCACCGACGGCACATGACGCAAACGGGAAACGACCGTGAGAGGGCCATGTGGCGTACATCGTGTCGAACGTGGGATGCATCGACCGGCGTTCCTTCAGCTTTCGCACGGTGTCCGCCGTCCGCTGGACACGGTGCTCGGGAACGAAGACATCAGTCACCGACATCGAACGACTGCCCGTGCCGCGCATGCCGGTCGGGTGCCAATCGTCGATCGTCTCCGCATCGTCGTGCGGCACGAGGAACATGTGACCCTCGCCGTCGTCACCGACGGGGGCGTTGAAAATGAGCCACTCGGAGAAGTCAGACCCGCTGCAGAATCCCCACTTACCGGTCAACAGGTATCCGCCGTCCACCTTCTTCGCGACGGCCTTCGGATTGAGGTTGGTGTTGCCGGCGAGAGTGGCGTAGGTATCGGATCCCCAGATCTCGTCTTGGACCTCTTCGGGGTAGGCGAGGATCGCCATGTTGTCGGAGCTGAGGATCGAGAACACCCACGCCGTGGAGGCGCATCCGCGCGCCAGGTTCATCGCGATGCGCGCGTGCTCGTGCTCACTGAGTTCGAGCCCGCCGTACTTCTTCGGCTTCAGAACGTGCAGCAAGCCCGCGTCGCCGAGTCGGCGGTAGGTGTCGTCGGGGATCCGGCGCTCGCGATCTACCTCGGCTGCTCGTTCTCGCAGCAACGGGATCAGTTGGACGGCCGAGTCGACGACATCGTCGGCGGATAGGTTCGGCGCGGGAGCGACTCGAGCGGACGTAGGGGTGAGGATGGACATCGGAACCGCCTCTCGCGTGGCGTCGGTGCCGCGCTGGTTGTGGGGAGTAGTCCCTCCATCCTGATTACGAGTCCATTTGCGGTCAAACAGAACAATTCGACGATAAAGCTCACGAAAATCGCTTTAGTCAGTACCCGTGTAGGCGTCTCCGCGCGCGTACTGCTGGCGTACGAGGTCGGCGAGCGCCCGCGCCCGGCTCGAGAGAGCCACTCCTCGAGCCCAGGCAAAGACTACCGACACCGATGGCGGCGGCGGCACGATCTCGCGTTCGAGGATCGGCAGCCCTTCGTAGCTCAGCTTGTTGGCCGGACGTTGCACCAATACGGCGTAGGCGGAGTCGGAGCGGGCGACGATCGAGCGAGTGAGCTCGAACGCGTGCGTGAGGTGCCGTACGCGCGGAGTCAACCCCCGCGCCTCGAAGATCGACATGGCGTAGCGGGTGCTGGGCGTCTGATCGAACAGGACGAAGGGAAGGTCGGCCAGCTCCTCGAGCGCCACGACCTTCTTGTTCGCGAGCGGGTTGCCGGCGCCGAAGAGGGCGTATCCGCGCGCCGCGTACAACTCGAACGTCTCGAGTGCCTCGAACCCGCCCATGTCGTACATGATCGCCACGTCGATCGCGCCCGAACGCAGCGCGGCGGTGAGTTCGTCCTGCGCTCCTACGACGAAGTCGATCGAGACCTGCGGATGCAGCGTCTCGTACTCCTCGAGGATGCGTGGGAGCACGGCGGGCGCGAGCGTAGCGAAGCACCCCAGCACGACGGGCCCGACCAATTCGGACCCGCCACCCTGCACGGCGTAGTTCAGCTCGGCGACATCGTTCAGCAGGCGCCGCGCTTTCTCGAGGACGAGAGTCCCCGTGGAGGTGAGCGTGACACCCTGAGCGCGACGGCGAACGCAGAGCTCAGCGCCCAGCGCACGCTCGAGCTCGGTTATCGAGGCCGAGATGGCGGACGGCGAGAACCGTAGCGTCTTCGCGGCCCCGCTGATCGTGCCGGCGTCCGCAGCGGCGACGAAGTGGGCGAGTTGACGGAAGGTGAGCTCACCACGGGTGAGCTGACCCTCGAGCGTGGGATCGACATTGACCATGCGCTCACTGTATAACCCAGCAAAACCGTGCTTCATCCTCGCATTGTTCTGTTTGACCGTCGAAAGAGCGGCCGCACAGGATGGTCACGGATCCACATCCCGGTCAGGCGCCCATTCAGGTCGCGGCCGCGACGCCATCACCAGACCGCCGAGTTCAGCGACGACCCCGGCGGGATGAGCGTCACCACCACGGGAGGCACAGCTCGATGAAGATCTCAGGTTCCTCGCGTCGCGCGTACGCGACGCTCGCAACGATCAGCGTCATCGCCTTGGCGATGACCGGATGCGCTCGAGGGGGTGGGGGCTCGGGCGATGCGAGCGACGGCACGGTCGAAGCGAGCCCCGGCATCACCGACACATCCATCACGATCGGCACAACGGCGCCGCTCACGGGCAACGCGGCGGGTGTCGGCAACTGCGCCGTCGACGGCGGGCTCGCCTACTTCGGCGCGAAGAACGCCGAGGGCGGTATCGAGTTCGGCGACGGCAAGACCCGCACGGTGGAGTTCACGGCCTACGACGACGGCTACGACCCGCAGCGCGCGCTCGCGAACTTCCAGCAGATGCAAGCGGACGGTGCGTTCGCGGCGGCACTGAGTCTCGGCACGCCAACGAACCGCGCGTGGCGCGAGGCCGCCATCGACGCCGAGTTCCCGCAGGTTCTTCTGCAAACGGGTGATCCGCTGTTCAGCAACCGCGAAGAAAGTCCGTGGCAGTTGGGCCTGCTTCCGGTTTATCAGCAGGAGGGCGAGGCGTTCGGCGAACTGCTCGCCAATTCCCCCGATGACCACAAGGTCGCCATCCTGTTCCAGAACGACGACTTCGGTGAGGGCTACGTCGAGGGCTTCAGGGAGGCGATCGAGGACGCTGACAACGTCGAAGTCGTCAAGGAGCTGGGCTACGAGGCCACCTCAACCGATGTGAACGCCCAGATCACCGACCTCGCGTCGACGGATGCCGACGTTTTCCTCAACGCCATGTCTTCGCTGGCACCGCTCGTGATCGGCTCGCTGCAGCAGGCCGACACGATCGGGTGGCACCCCAGCATCTTCCTCCCCTCGGTCTCTGCGAGCCCCGCAGCGTTCCTCGTCCCCTCCGGAGTGGCCGACACCTTCCCGGGCATCTACACCACGGCATCGTCAATGACCGTGGGCTCGCCGCTGTTCACGGAGGACCCGAACAGCACGGTATTCCTCGACGCGCTCGCGGAATACACGGCGCAGCCGGGTGAGCCCAGTTTCCCCCAGTGCCTCTGGAGCTGGATCGGAGCATCGATCCTCGAGCAGGCGTTCATGAAGATGGAGGAACCGACGCGGGAGAGCTTCATGGAGGCCCTCCGCTCGATCAGCGATTACTCGGCGCCGTTCCTCCTCGACGGCGGCGTGATCGACACGACGACCGATGACCGACCGGCCATGAGCACCGTCGTCGTCCAGATGTACAACGGGGCTGGCTTCACGATCGTCGACGCGCTCGACTGATCGACTCCCCACCGAAGGGCGCACGAACGAGAGGTTCGTGCGCCCTTCGTCATGACCGCCTCGTGACGCGCATGCTCCGAACGAGCACGCTCGTGCACGAGGTGGGTGTACGGTGATATTGTACGTATACGGACGATCTTTCGTGATCGACGCTGCCGCGCATCGAAGGAGATATGACATGCAGTTCTACCGTGACGGCTATCGGCCCGGCGATCCCGACGAGCTTCCGGCCCGGGACTACGGACTCGCCCGATCCGTCGACATGCCCAGCGAGGTCGATGTGCTGATCGTCGGAACCGGGCCCGCCGGCTGCGTCCTGGGCGCCCAACTGGCGGCCTTCCCCGACATCGATACGCGAATCGTCGAGCGTCGGAACGGCCCCCTTCAGGTCGGGCAGGCAGATGGAGTCGCATGCCGCACGGTCGAGATGTTCCAGAGCTTCGGTCTCGCCGAGGCTCTCGTGCGCGAGGCTTACTGGGTCAACGAAACGCGCTTCTGGGGACCCTCGGCTGAGGACCGCTCGCGCATCGTTCGCACGGGATGGGTCGACGACACCCCCGAGGGGCTCAGTGAGTTCCCGCACGTCATCGTGAACCAAGCACGCATGCAGCAGTACCTGCTCGATCACATGGAGTCCTCGGCCAGCAAGCTGGTTCCGGATTACGGGATCGAATTCGTGGACCTCACGGTTCTCGACGGCGACTATCCGGTCGAGGTGCGGCTGCGCCGGGCCGACACAACGGGCGAGAGCGAATTCACGATCCGCGCCCGCTACGTCGTCGGGTGCGACGGCGCCCGCAGCTCCGTCCGCCAGGCGATCGGCCTCGAGCTGAAGGGTGACGCCGCCAACCATGCGTGGGGCGTGATGGATGTGCTCGCCACGACCGACTTTCCGGACTGGCGCACGAAGAACGTAATCCAGTCCGCGGGACGCGGCAGCCTCATCATGATCCCCCGCGAGGGCGGGAACATGGTGCGCTGTTACGTTGATCTCGGCGCCGTGCCCGCCGGGGACAGCCGCATTCGGCAGACCACGGTCGAGCAACTCACCGCCGTCACCAACTCGATCCTGCATCCCTATTCCATAGACGTCCGCTCGGTCGCCTGGTCTTCCGTCTACGAGGTCGGACAACGACTCAGCGATCGTTTCGACAACGCAGACACCGCGCCCGAGCCGAGTGTGTTCATCGCGGGTGACGCGTGCCACACCCACTCGGCAAAAGCCGGACAGGGCATGAACGTGTCGATGCAGGATGCCTTCAATCTGGGCTGGAAGCTCGCCGCTGTCCTGCAGGGTCGCTCCCCCGCCGAGCTTCTTCGGACGTATTCGGCCGAGCGCCAATCCGTGGCCAAGGACCTGATCGAGTTCGATCGGTTCTGGTCGGCGTTCGTCGCGCAGCCGACCTTCGACCCGGATCGCCCCGAGGAAGGCGGCGTGACGGCGACCGAACTGCGAGACGAGTTCGCCCGGCAGGGCCGGTACACCGCCGGACTCGCCACGACCTATCAACCCTCGACGCTGACGGGCACGAGCCAGTACCAGTCACTGGCCTCCGGCTTCGTGATCGGTACGAGATTCCACTCGACCCCTGTCGTGCGTCTCGCCGACGCCAAGCCGATGGAGCTCGGGCACGCTCATCGAGCCGACGGGCGATGGCGAATCTACGCATTCGCTTCGAGTGATGATGCGGAACTCCTGAACACCGCTTCGTGGCTGTCGGACGCTCCGGACTCCCCCCTGCGGGTTTTCGCCGCGGAGGCGGACGACCTCGACGCGGTCATCGATGTGCACGGCGTCTTCCGATCCGGGCACCACGAAATCGACGTAACCCGCCTTCCCGCCGCGCTGATCCCGCGCACGGGCCCGTTGCATCTCCAGGACTGGGAGAAGGCGTGGGCAAAGCATCCGAAGCGCGACATCTTCGCCGAGCGTGGGATCGCCGATGCGGGAGCGCTTGTCATCGTGCGACCCGATCAGTATGTCGCGCACGTCCTGCCCCTCGACGCCCGCGCCGAACTGACGGACTTCTTCGCCGGGTTCCTCACCGCACAACCCGCGTTATCGATCGGGAGGGCGCGCCATCCGGAAACCTGACACAGGGGATGGGGCGCATTCCCGTTCGTGACATGATGGGCGGCGATGGTCGACTCGCATCCCGCCGATGGTGGAGCGCCCCACGGGGGCGTCCCGATGCACGCGATCTGTGGCCATCTTCTGCGACGCGCTCAGCAGGTCCATACCGCGATCTGGACGGAATCGTTCGGAACGGATCTGACCAGTCCGCAATATGCCGTGCTCACCGCGCTCGCCGCGCACCCGCGGATCGACCAGCATCGCCTCGGGCAGCTCGTCTCCCTCGACAAGTCCTCCGTGGCGGACGTCGTGGCTCGG
>NZ_HG779628.1:0-3894 GCF_000582705.2 Microbacterium sp. C448 | reverse complement strand
CGATCGCTTGACGAGCATCGCCCAGTCCGTGCAAGATCGGCTGCTCGAAATCGTACCGATGGCGCAGCGACCACATCTTGTGTGCGGGTTGCGCCAGATAGCTTCGTTGGATCCGCGAAACTGGGCAGCGTTCGTTGTGAGCCCGATCTCGACGCTACGGAGCGACGCGCCCGGAGCGCTGCTGCGCCGCGCACAGCAGATGCACACGGCTCTCTGGACCGAAACGTTCGGGCAGACAATAACCGGGCCCCAGTTCGCCGCCGTTCAGACTCTCGCGCAATATCCCGGTATCAGTCAGCGCAACCTGGGTGAGCGAGCGGCGCTCGACAAGTCCACGGCCGCCGACATCATCGCCCGCCTCGCGCGGAGAGGATGGATCGCACGAGAAAATGATCCGCTCGATCGTCGCCTGCGGCTCCTGACGTTGACGACGACAGGGAAACAGACGGCGGAGTCGACTTTCACGCCGGTCATGCAGGTACAAGAACGGCTTCTCGAACCCGTGCCCGCACCGGAGAGGGAGCGCTTCCTCGAGGCGCTCGCCGTGTTGGCGTACTCACGCAACACCTGAGATGTTCACGGGTCAGCCGGAGCGAGATCCGACTCCGGTGCCGCGGGCACGCGATGCCCGGCCCGATCGAGCGCGTTGCGCGCGCGCCGCAGATAGTCGCCGAACTGCTCGCGTTCGCTCTCCGACAGATCCGACACCAGCAGATCCTCGAGCGCCTCGACCTGCGGCGTCAGACCCGCAACGGCCTCCGCGCCGCTCTCGGTGAGGAAGAGCAGGATGCGACGACGGTGCAGGGGATCGCTCTCGCGCCGGACGTACCCGGAATCGAAGAGCGGGTCCATCGTCGCGGCCATGGTCTGCGCGCGTACGAACGAGCGCCGCGCAAGCTCTGAGCTCGTGATGCCGGGACGTCGGGCGAGCACCGTCATCGCCGTGTACTGGGCCGCGGTCATGCCGGCCGCCGCGCAGGCCTCGAACAACCGTGGACGCAAAGCCAGGTCGAGCTGTTTGATGATGTACACGAGTCCACGACTGCTCTCCACGTGCTCCTCCTCCCGCCGCGGTTCAGGGTAGCGCGTTCGGGTCGCTTCGTCCCGGTCGCGAGTTTCAGTTATCCTGAATATGAATCGATGCGCAGTCGCTCGGATTCACGCTCATGCTCAAAGGAGAAGCCATGACGCCATCTACCGAAGTCGTTCGCTTGGACGGTCGTGTCGCCATCGTCACCGGCAGCGGTCGAAGCCTCGGGCGTGCCTATGCCCTCGCGCTTGCAGACGCGGGTGCCGCCGTCGTCGTCAACGATGTGGACCCCGTGACGGCTGCCGAGACGGTGGCCGCCATCACCAGCACGGGCGGGCGAGCCGTCGCCGTCGTCGCGCCGGTCGGCCCCGCGAGCACGGCGGAGGCGCTGGTCGACGCGGCCCTGACGCAGTTCGGGCGCCTCGACGTCTTGATCGCCAACGCGGGCGTGCTGCGCGACCGCGTCCTGTGGAAGATGTCGGACGAGGACTTCGACGCCGTGGTCGACACGCACCTGCGGGGCACGTTCACGTGCGGCCGTGCCGCCGCGATCGCCATGCGCGAGCAGGGCGACGGCGGACGAATCGTTGTGATCGGGTCGCCCGCGGGCCAGTTCGGCAGCTTCGGACAAACGAACTACGCCGCGGTGAAGGCGGGTGTCGTCGCGATGGCCCGCACCTGGTCGCTCGAACTCGCGCGGGCCGGAATCACCGCGAACGCGGTGATCCCCACGGCCCTCTCGCCGATGACGGCGACGATACCCGCGTACACGCAGGTCTACGAGGACTTCCTCGCGACCGGCGAGATTCCGCGCGAATACCGAAGCAGCCACGCTCTGGGAACCCCCGAGGACGTTGCGCCGCTGCTGGTCTGGCTCGCCTCCGAGCGCTCTGCACACGTCACCGGTCAGGCCATCGGGATCGGCGGCGATCGACTCACCCTGTATGCGCACCCGTCAGCGCTCCGCACCCTCGACCACGACGGCGGCTGGAGCGCCGAGCGGATCGACGAGGCGTGGCGAGACGATCTGGGCGCTCTGGCCCAGACATCCGGTCCGCCGGACCTGTCCTGACGCGCGGTCATGGCTACGGCGATGAAGGGGTACTACAGCGACGTCTGGCAGGCGCTCGGGCGCGCGATGCCCGACCGCACCGCGATCGTCGCCCCCGACGAACGCATCAGCTACCGACGGTTCACGGATGCAGCGGGCTCGCTCGCTCGCCATCTGACCGAACGGGGCCTGGGGCCGGGCGACGGCCTCGGGATTCTGCTCTACAACCGGCCCGAGTACCTCGTCGCCTTCTACGCGGGATTCGCGACGGGGATCGCTCCAACGCCCATCAACTACCGGTTCCGTCCCGCCGAGGTCGCCGGGCTGCTCAACGACAGCAGCGCTGGCGCCCTGCTCTATCCGGCCTCGCTGGCCGATGTCGTCGCGGAGGCCGTGCTGCTGTGCGCCATCCGTCCCGCGCTCATCGAGATCGACGACGTGGGCGCGGGAACGGGTCCCGTGCTCGCCGGGGCGACCAGCTACGTCGATGTCATCGCGACGCCCGGGCGGTTGCCCGAGACACCCCCGCCCGGCGGCGAGCTCCGCCTCTACACGGGCGGAACCACGGGCCGGCCGAAGGCCGTGCTCTGGGGCGCGGAGGACATCCTGGACGTTCAGCTGTACTCGATCTACGACTCGGTCGGCGTCCGCCCACCGACCGATATGACGCAGGCCGTCGGCATCGCCCTCTCCCCCGAAACGCCCCGCGTCGTGAGCCTGCCGCTCGCCCCGTTCATGCACGGCACGGCGCTGTTCACCTCCATCAACACGTTGATCCTCGGCGGCACGGTCGTTGTCACCTCCTCCCCCCGCCTCGACGCCGACGACGCGGTGCGCCTGAGCATCGAAGAGGGCGTTACGCGGCTCATAGTGGCGGGTGACGCGATCGCCCTCCCCCTCGCCGCCGCCGCCGAACAGGCAGGCATCACGCGGCTCGGGCGCGTCTCGTCGGCGATCAGTTCGGGGATGCGCTTCGGAGACGTGGCCAAACGTCGCCTGCACGATCTCGGACTGACATCGATCATCGACCTGCTGGCCTCGACCGAAGGCGGGCCCTTCGCCGTGAATGTCACGACATCGGTCGAGGATGTGCCGGGCACTTTCCGGCTCATGCCGGGCGCCGTCGTGCTGGACGAGCAGCAGGAAGAGGTGCAGCACACGGTCGGCGCCCGCGGCATCCTCGCATTCCGGGGGACCCTGCCGCGAGGCTACCTGGGCGATGAGGAGAAGACGCGTGCGACCTTCCCCGAACTCCGCGGAGTCCGACACGTCGTGCCCGGCGACTGGGTGCGCGTGCTGCCCGAGGGAGCGGTCGAGCTGCTCGGCCGTGGCAGCGCCGTCGTCAACACCGGGGGCGAGAAGGTCTACCCGGTCGAGGTGGAAGAAGCTTTGTTGACCCACGCATCCGTCGCGGATGCCGTGGTCTTCGGCATGCCCGACGCCCGCTTCGGCGAGGTCGTCACCGCCGTCGTCGTGCCGGCGCCCGGCGCGACGGTCGACACGGAACAGTTGCGCGATCACGTCGGTGCGCGCCTGGCCGGCTACAAGAAGCCGCGCAACGTCTTCGTCCGCGAGAGCCTCGAACGCACACCGCACGGCAAGGTCGACATGCTTCGACTGAAGGAGAGCGTGGCCGCTGAGCTCACGGTCGACTGAAGAGCCGGCGCATAACAGCGAGGGTCAGTCTCGTTCGGCCAGGATCCGCTCGAACCATGCGAGCGTCGCGCGCGTCATATCGGCGGGTTGACCGGATGCCTCGAGCTCTGCCAGTGATGCGCGCACCTCTTGTTCACGGCGCGGCTCGTCTCGGGCT
>NZ_HG779627.1:0-1092 GCF_000582705.2 Microbacterium sp. C448 | reverse complement strand
CCGCAAGACCGTGTCGCCGAGCCGCACCAGCACGGCACCTGCCTGGACGAGCGCGTCGAGCTCGTCCGGGGCGATCCCGCCCTCCGGACCGACGACCAGCACGATGTCGCGCTCGACGCCGCGCTCATCCATGGGATTCAGCAGCTGCGCGGTAAGCGTCGCCTCAGCGGTCGGTTCGAGAACGAGCACGGATGCTGAAGCCGCAAGAGCTCCGAGCTGCTTCGTCGTGACCGGTGCCGAGACATCCGGAATCCAGGCGCGATGCGCCTGCTTGGCCGACTCGCGCGTGATCGCCTCCCACCGCGCAACACCCTTATCGACCTTCGGGCCGGACCACCGCGAAACGCTGCGCGACGCCTGCCACGGCACGATTCCGTCGACGCCCAGCTCGGTCGCGGCCTGCACGGCAAGCTCATCACGGTCGCCCTTCGCGAGCGCCTGCACGAGCACGAGCCGCGGTGTCGGCTGTGGCTCGACCCGCCGCGCCGCGACGCGAACGGCCACCTCTTTCGACGTGACCTCTTCGCAGACGCCCTCGAGCCAGACGCCCCGGCCATCGCCGACCGTTACGGGCTCACCCGAACGCACCCGGCGAACGACCGCCGCGTGATGGGCCTCGGCGCCGGTCAGTCCGAGCAGACCTCCGACCGCAGCATCCGTCGCCTCAGCAGCGACGAAGTGCAGGGCCATCAACCGTTCCGGAAGCGGTCGCGGAGCTTCGAGAAGATGCCCTGCTGGAAGTGCGCGAGCTTGGGTGCGGGTGCCTTGGTGCGCTTACGGAGCTCTTCGATGAGGGCCCGCTCCTTCGCGTCGAGGCGCGTCGGGGTGAGCACCTGCACGCCGACCCGCAGGTCGCCGCGCTGGGATCCGCGAAGCTCGGTGATGCCGCGACCCTTGATCGTCAGGACGTCACCGGCTTGGATGCCCGGGCGGATCTCCAGCTCGACGGGACCGTCCAGCGCCTCGATCGTGGTCGTCGTGCCGAGCACGGCGTCGGGCATCGAGACCTCGAGGGTTGCGAGCAGATCGTCGCCCTCGCGGCTGTAGACCTCGTGGTGCGCCACCGTGACCTCGATGTACAGGTCGCCGTGG
>NZ_HG779626.1:0-83659 GCF_000582705.2 Microbacterium sp. C448 | reverse complement strand
GTGTCGTTCCCACGACTCTCAGCGCCCTCTTGAGCGCGGAGCCCGCCGGTGCGCAGAGCGCCGCGCAGCCCGACGAGGAGGCCGCGACGCGTCTGGACACGCTGCTGGCGGGTGAGACGAGCATCGCCGAGTTTTCGTCGATCATCGACGACCCGTCGCTGCTGACCGCGCCCGAACGCTCCGACCTCTTGCAGCTGATCGGCGCCGGCTGGCGCGACGAGCCGAACGCGTGGCAGGCCGCGCTCACCGCACACGCCGAGGCGACAACGACCACGCTGACGTCGGTCGCGATTCAGGAGCCGAGCACGGTGCAACTGGTCAGCCCCGAAGCGGTGCTGCCGTTCTTCGTGCGAAACGATCTGCCGTTCGCCGCCAATGTCGTCCTCGTCTCGACTCCCGACAATCTGCGCCTCGATGTCGAACGGACGCTCACGGTTCGAGCCGAGCCCGGCGTCAACACGCGGGTCGAGGTTCCCGTCCGCGCGCGGGTGGGCAGCGGCGAGGTGACGATCGAACTGCGGCTCCTGAGCCCCACTTTCGAGCAGGTCGGGCCCGTCCAGCGCGCTCAGGTGACCGTGCGCGCCGAGTGGGAGCGCATCGGCATCATCGGACTGGGCGCCATCATCGTCCTGCTGCTGGGTGCGGGTTTCATCCGGACCATTCGCCGACGTCGCCGCACACGCGCCGCCGAGGGTGTGGACGGGCCGACGATCGACCAGGGCACGACCGAAGAGAACACGGCACGCGAGCCGGAGCCTGATCGACCCGTGGACCGCCGCGATGAGTAGTCTCGGGCGCGCCAGCGCGATCCTCGGGGCGGGCACCCTCGTCTCGCGTCTGACCGGGGTCGTGCGCTCGATCGTTCTCGTGGCCGCCCTCGGCTCAGTCGGCAGTGGTGCCGCCGACGCCTTCACCATCGCGAATCAGCTCCCGAACAACATCTATGCCATCATCTCCACCGGCATCCTCACCGGGGTGCTCGTTCCCCAGATCGTGCGCGCGGCCAAGCACGCGGATGGTGGGGGAGCTTTTGTCTCCAAGCTGCTGACGCTCGGCACCGTCGTCCTCGTGGTTGTGACGGGCCTCGCCACCCTGGCGGCCCCGTTGCTGATGCAGCTCTACGCGAGGTTCACCGACGAACAGTTGGCTCTCGCCATCGCCCTCGCGTACTGGTGCATCCCACAGCTCTTCTTCTACGGTCTCTACGCCCTGGTCGGCGAGACACTGAATGCCCGCCGCGTGTTCGGTCCGTACACGTGGGCGCCGATCGTCAACAACATCGTCTCGATCGCCGGTTTCGTCACGTTCATCGTGCTGTTCGGGCCTGAGCGCAACGACGTCCTGACATGGACGCCCGACATGATCACGCTCTTGGGAGGCACCGCGACTCTCGGAATCGCCGTACAGGCGGGCGTTCTGCTGCTGTTCTGGCGACGTTCGGGCCTGCGCTTCCGCCCAGACTTCGCCTGGCGCGGGATGGGCCTGCGAACGATGGGCACCCTCGCGTGGTGGACGTTCTGGATGGTCGTAGTGGGGCAGGTCGCGGGCCTCATCCAGACCCGCGTGGTCAGCGCGGCCTCCGACGTCGCTGCTTCCGCAGCGACCATGGCATTCGCGTGGTTCATCTTCATCCTCCCGTACTCGGTGATCGCCGTATCGATCGGGA
The DNA here is from genome assembly GCF_000582705.2 of Microbacterium sp. C448. Lineage (NCBI taxonomy): Bacteria > Bacillati > Actinomycetota > Actinomycetes > Micrococcales > Microbacteriaceae > Microbacterium > Microbacterium sp. C448. The sequence goes on along the minus strand of NZ_HG779626.1, from coordinate 81,993 downwards.
CCCCGTACTTCACACAGCTCAGCGAGCATGCCGCGGCCGGACGAGAAGACGACGTTCGTGCCGACCTCGGCACCAGCATCCGAACGATCAGCTTCTTCCTTGTGGGCGCCCTCGCCGCGGTCGTGGCGGCAGCAGTTCCCGTATCGCGCATATTCAGCAACAGTGCCTCGGATGCCGTGGCCACCGCTTTGGTGCTCGGTGCTTATCTCGTGGGTCTGGTTCCGCTGTCGATCCTGTACGTCGTGCAGCGGACCTTCTATGCGTATGGCGACACGTTCCGCCCGTTCGTCTTCACGCTCGTGCAGGCCGTTCTCGTCGTCGTGACCGCACTGCTCGCCGGCGCCATTCTGCCGCTGGAATATCTCGCCGCGGGAATCGCGCTGGGCCAGTCTCTCGCCGGCATCGTTCAGCTCGTGATCGCCGTCTTTCTGCTCCGCGGCCGGCTCGGCCGGCTCGGCCTTCGTGCACCCGCGCTGGCTCTGGGACGATTCTTTGTCGCCGGGGTGCCGGCGGCCGCCATCGGTTGGGTTCTTTTCCTGCTTCTCGGGGGCTTTGATGGGTGGACGACCTCGTCCATCTATCTTGGCGTCGGCGGCGCCGCGCTCGTCGGCGGGGTGACGCTGGCGGTGTACATCGCGATCCTGGCGGTCATGCGTGCGCCCGAGCTCGCGGTGGTTGCGCCTCTCCTCCGCCGGTTGCGTCGGCGTTGAGCTAACGAGTACGGCGATCACGCCGCGTTCCAGCACGTGGAATTCACCGAGGGCTGGAATGCTGCCGGTCTACCATGGGTTGAAGCCCAGAGACAAGCAAAAGGGAGAAACACAGTGCGTCACGTGATCATCATCGGATCGGGTCCTGCGGGCTTCACCGCGGCTACCTATGCGGCACGCGCAAACCTCTCACCCCTCGTTGTGGCGAGTTCGGTCGAGGTCGGCGGAGAGCTGATGAATACGACCGAAGTCGAGAACTTCCCGGGCTTTCCCGAGGCTATCCAGGGCCCCGAACTGATGGCCAAGATGCAGGAGCAGGCCGAAAAGTTCGGCGCCGAGATCCTGTACGACGATGTCGTCGAGCTCTCGGTCGACGGACCCGTCAAGCGTGTGAAGCTTGGCAGCGGCGCAGAGCACGAGGCCGCCGCCATCATCTACGCCACCGGTTCTGCGTATCGCAAGCTCGGGCTGCCGGGTGAAGAGCGACTCTCCGGGCACGGCGTCTCCTGGTGCGCCACGTGCGACGGCTTCTTCTTCCGCGACCGCGTCATCGCCGTCGTCGGTGGCGGGGACTCCGCCATGGAAGAGGCCACCTTCCTGACACGCTTCGCCTCCAAGGTGTACGTCATCCACCGGAAGGACACCCTGCGGGCGTCGAAGATCATGCAGGAGCGCGCCTTCGCGAACCCCAAGATCGAGTTCATCTGGAACGCCGAGGTCGCGGATATCCTCGGTGACGAGGCAGTTTCCGGCGTCGTGCTGCGCGACACAACGGATGGCACCACCCGCGAACTGCCCCTCGAGGGTTTGTTCGTCGCGATCGGCAACGACCCGCGCACACACCTCGTTCACGACAAGCTCGAGCTCACCTCCGAGGGAACGATCTGGGTCGATGGACGGTCGTCACGCACCTCCGTGCCCGGTGTTTTCGCGGCCGGTGACGTCATCGACCCGACCTACCGACAGGCAGCAACAGCCGCGGGCTCGGGAACTGTCGCCGCGCTCGACGCGGAGCACTACCTGGCTGCGCTCGACGATGCGGGAGCACCCGAAGAAGATGTCGCGCAGATCGATGGGCTGCCCGAGGCAGACCCCGTCAGCGTCGGCTGAGTCGAGCCGCGGAACATTCGAGGGCGTCTCGACGTTCCTGTACCTGAGACTTCCGAAAGAAGGAGAAGAGTATGACCGCCAAAGCCACGACCTCCAGCACGTGGGAGCAGGACGTTCTCAATGCCGAGGGCCCCGTACTAGTCGATTTCTGGGCCGAGTGGTGTGGTCCGTGTCGCATGGTCGCCCCGGTTCTGGATGAGATCCAGTCCGAGCACCCCGACAAGATCACCATCCTCAAGCTGAACGTCGACGAGAACCCCGATCTCGCCATGAAGTACCAGATCACGTCGATTCCGGCGATGAAGGTCTTCCAGGGTGGCGAGGTCAAGACAACGATCATCGGTGCCAAGCCGAAGTTCGCGCTCGAGAAGGATCTCGCCGCGTTCATCGGCTGATATCTGCTTCAGCAGCTACGAGAAAGGCCCCGGCTCTCAGAGTCGGGGCCTTTCTCGTAGCTATGACAGCAGTGCTGATTTCATCAGTCCGATCCGAAGCCGTCGACACCCATTTCACCCAGGATTCTGTTGAGATCCTGAATGGTCGAGAAATCGATTTTGACCTGGCCTTTACGTGCGGTCAATGAGATCTGGACGCGGGTATTGAGCCGGTCTCCCAGGCGACCGGCGACCTCGTCCAGATGGCCACGGCGGGCACCGGCCTGAGGCTTCGTGGCCCGCTGGGGAGCGTCCGGGCGCCCCTTGACGATGGCCTCCGCGGCGCGAACCGAGAGGTCTTCGTTCACGATCTTGTCAGCGAGGCGCTGGATGGCCTCGTCATCGGGAAGGCCCAGGAGCGCGCGAGCGTGTCCCGGGCTGAGAACGCCCGCGGCCACCCGCTGTTGCACCGGCACCGGCAGGCGAAGGAGCCGGATCGTGTTGCTGATCTGGGGACGCGAGCGGCCGATGCGGGTCGCGAGTTCTTCTTGCGTAATGCCGAAGTCCTCGAGGAGCTGCTGGTAGGCGGAAGCCTCTTCCAGGGCGTTCAGCTGTGAACGGTGCAGGTTCTCGAGCAGTGCGTCGCGCAGAAGGTTCTCGTCGGCGGTGTCTCGGACGATCGCAGGGATGCTCACCAGGCCCGCCTCGCGAGCCGCACGGGTTCGCCGCTCGCCCATGATGAGCTCGTACGTGCCATCCTCGGCGCGGGGCCGAACCACAACAGGCTGCAGCACGCCGAACTCGCGCACACTATGGACGAGTTCTGCCAGGTCATCTGCGTCGAAGTGCGTACGAGGCTGCCGCGGGTTGGGGACGATTTCTTGCGGGTTGATGTGCGCCAGGCGGGCGCCCGGCACTGCCACGAGTTCTGCGAACCGCTGCTCCTCGACGACCTCTTCTTCTGCGGGGAGCGCTTCGACAGCCTCCATGCGACGAGCTCCGGGGAAGAAGACGTCGACCGGGCGACTCTCAGCCTCACTGGTCGGGATGAGCGCACCGATTCCGCGGCCCAGTCCCGTTCTCTTCGTGGACATCAGAGCGTGCCTTCCTTATTGGTGTTCTCAGCGCCGGACGCCGCGGGAACATGCTTGCTGATCTCGATCGCGGCCTCACGGTAGGCGACGGCACCCGCCGACTGCCCGTCGTACGCGATGACGGTCTGTCCGAAGCTCGGGGCCTCCGAAACACGTACCGACCGGGGAATCACCGTCTGCAGCACCTCGCCGGGGAAGTGGGCGCGGACCTCATCGGCAACCTGCTGCGCGAGGCGGGTACGCCCGTCATACATGGTGAGCAGAATGGTGGACACCTGAAGACCCGGGTTGAGGTGTCGCTGGATCATGCCGACGCTTCCGAGAAGCTGTGTAAGCCCCTCCAACGCGTAGTACTCGCACTGGATCGGGATGAACACCTCGTCCGCTGCCGTGAATGCGTTGATGGTCAGCAGCCCCAGCGACGGGGGGCAGTCGATCAGCACGTAATGGATCGGAAGAGCACTCGTTGCGAGGTAGTCCTGAAGTGCGCCGCGAAGTCGGTGCTCGCGGGCAACCTGAGACACGAGTTCAATCTCGGCACCCGCAAGATGAAGCGTGCTGGGCGCGCACAAAAGATTGGGAGACTCGGGGCTGACCTGCACGATGTCTGCGAGGGGAAACTCATCGATGAGTACGTCGTAGACACTCGGCGTATCTGCGTCATGGGGGATACCCAGGGCGGTTGACGCGTTTCCCTGCGGATCAAGGTCGATCACCAGGACTCGTGCACCCAGGGAGGCGAGCGCGGCCGCGACATTGACCGTGCTGGTCGTCTTACCGACCCCGCCCTTCTGATTGGAAACGGTCAGGACGCGTGTCTTGTTCGGTAGTTCGATCGCGACTCCCTCCAAAGCTCTACGCCGTGCGCTGAGGTCTGCAATCTCTCGTGCCAGCGGGGTGTCATCTATCAGTTGCGCGGATGATCGGACATCCGAACGTCGGGCATGTTCCACGTGAAACGCTCCACTCGCGGCAGGGGGACGACCTCTACTCTAGGTGCGCACTTCAGCCGGAAATCACATCCGTGCATCATGAGACTTCCCTCATGAACGTCCTCCCTGGTCGCACGGCGTTTCACGTGAAACGCGGCGTGTCGATGTTTTTCGGTAGGTGCACCAAGCCGGCCTGCTGTTTCACGTGAAACGCAGGCACCATCCGATATGCGCGCCGCTGGTTGAGCGAGTGAAGCGCGAAGAAAGAGCCGCCACATCCTCGGCTTCACGTTTCTGACTCGCGCTGCACGATCACTCACCAGCGAGATTCGGATAACTCTGACGTCCGGGCACCAAAGGTCGGCGTTCTGTTTCACGTGAAACGCAGGGCCCATTCGACAGCATCGCCGCCCGTTGGGCAAGCGGAGCGAAGCGAGAAAAAACGACGCCGTGAGATACGGGCGGTTCGCGTTTCGACGTGCGCTGCGCGTTGACTCACCGACCTAGGCCAGGAATGGCTACGTCGTTTCACGTGAAACGCAGGCGCCTTTCGACAGCAGGGCCGTCCGTTGAGCGAGCGAAGCGAGACGAAACGCACCTGCATGAATCTTCAGGTTCGCGTTTCGACTCCGGTCACACCCTCGCTCAGTGAGCAAATCCGTCCGTTGAGCGAGCGAAGCGAGACGAAACGCACCTAGACAGATCCCCCGAGCAGTCGCGTCGACCCTCCTAGGTCCACGTTTCACGTGGAACATCGCACGAACCTACCGCGCGGCGGTGCCCACGGTCCCACGGAACAGCGTGGTTGGCTGATCCAGAACGCCGTCGCCCCACGACTCAACCCTCGCCTCGCTGATCCGAAAGCGTCGAATCTGCTTATCCGCTGCATCGATCTCAGCCTGAACCGATGCGCCCTTCATGAGAATGAGCTGCCCACCCGGCGCGACCAGGGGAGCGGTGAGAGGGATCAGGGTACGGAGGGCGGAAACGGCACGCGCAGTCACCGCGTCGAAGCCGGCCTTCGCCGGGTAGTCCTCCGCGCGTGCGCGCACGACCTCGACGTTATCGAGACCCAGCAGACCCACTTGCTCGTCAAGCCAGGCAACGCGACGCTCCATGGGCTCGATCAAAACCCAAGAGACGTCAGGGCGAGCGATTGCCAGAACGATGCCCGGAAGTCCCGCGCCTGAGCCGATATCCGCAACACGACTCTGTGCGTCGAACGCACCCGCGGCAATCGCGCTGTTCAGAATGTGTCGCGACCACAGCCGCGGAGGTTCCAGCGGACCGATCAACCCCCGCTGCTCACCGTGTTCTGCGAGCTGCTTCGCAAACACCCGCGCGAGATCTATGCGATCACCGAAGACATCCTCGGCGGCCTGCGGCTCCGCTTCTACGTCGATCACCGTTTCACGTGAAACGGCTCAGGACCGGCGAATGACAGTGTGCCGATCGGCACCCTCGCCATACGATTCCGACACAAACCCGCGATCGGCGACGATGTCGTGGATGAGCTTGCGCTCATAACTCGACATCGGGGGAAGCGAAGCCTGCCCGGCTCCATCTTCGAGGCGCTCAATGGCACGGTTCACCAGCTGCTCGAGTTCGCCTTGGCGTGTGTCGCGCGAACCTCCGACATCCAGGATCAGACGGGAAAAGCGACCCGTCTTGTTCTGCACGGCCAAGCGAGTCAGTTCCTGAAGGGAACGTACGGTCTCGGGGTCCGACAGAACGGAGAGCGTCGTGCTGCCCGCCGATGCCTCGACAGAAACGTAGGCGCGACCCGCACGAACATCGAGTTCGATGTCGCCATCGATGTCAGCGATGTCGAGCAGCTCTTCAATGTAGTCCGCTGCGACATCGCCCTCCTGCTCGAGGTGCGCGAGTGAGGCAATCTCGTCGGGAGCGGATTCCTGAGGGATCTGTGCGTCAGATGTAGTCGTCATGTCGTGAGCTCCTCGCGCCGTCAGCGGCGCTTCTTGGGGTTCTGCTTGGCGTTCTTCGTCGAAGATCCCGCCTGTCCTGCTGCCGGGGGCGGCGTCAGCGACGAGGGCTCGTCCGATGCATTCGCCTTCTCGGACGCCGATCCTGTGGATGCGCCACCCACGGTCGCGCCGGCCGGAGCCGAGGTTCCGTTGGCAGAGGACGATGCCGGGGGAGCGGATGCCGTGGCCGGGGTGCCCGGACGCGTCTGCTTCTTCGCGCGCTGCTTACCCACGGGCTGCTGTCGCTTGGGGGCGACGGCCTTCTTCTTCTCGGCCTCGGCCAGAAGACGTGCCTGCTCTTCGACGTACCGCTCCATCGAGACGATCTTGCCCTCGGAGTTGATGGCCTTACCCTTGCGCGCGAGACGCTCCTCGCGGGCCTTCGCGGCATCCGATCCCGGGGTCGGCATTTCGCGGATGACGATGAACTGCTGGACCATCGTCCACACGTTGCTGACGAACCAGTAGATGACGACACCCAGCGGAAAGAAGACACCCGAGAAGATGAAGGCCAGCGGGAGGATGTAGAGCATGATCTTCTGCATCTGATACGCCTGGCCGGTCTTGGCCTCGGGCGACAGGTTCTTCGAGATGATCTGCAGCTGCGTGAAGAACTGCGACGCGATCATGAGGATCACGAGAACAACCAGGATCCCGACGGTTGCTTCCCAACCATCCGGTCGTGTCTCCCACGCACCGGCGAGAGTGTCATGCAGGGAAGCGACGCCGAACAGCTTGGCGTCGAAGAACTGTTGCGTCAGCTCGGGAGTCAGCACGCCCACGCCACCCACGCCATCGCGAACGTGCTGTCCAATCGACGACAGCACGGAGTACAGCGAGAAGAAGATCGGCATCTGTACCAGGAGCGGTAGACAGCTCGAGACCGGGGTCGTGCCGTGCTTCTTATACAGCGCCATGGTCTCGCGACTCATGGCCTCACGGGAGAGCTGATCGCGCTTGCCCTTGTACTTCTCCTGAACTTTTCGCAGTTCAGGGGCAATTTCCATCATCTTTCTCTGGCTCTTGATCTGCCTCACGAAGAGGGGGATCAAGGCAGCACGCACGACGATCACCAGCCCGACGATCGACAGCACCCAGGTGATGCCATCCGCAGCGCCGAACCCCAGCGAGGTCCACACCCAATGCCATGCGACGAGGATCAGCTCGACCACCCATTTGAGTGGCCAGAGGACGATTCCGATGAGATCCGGCACGGATCAGTCCTTTCTTCGGGGCGACGGAACGACGAACCCGTGAAGGGTCAGCTCATCCCGGAAGTCAGTGCGCGGGCGGACATCGTCGATGCCACCCTGCGCCCACGGATGGCATCGTGCCAATCGGGTTGCAGCCATCACGGACCCACGAACGACGCCGTACTGCTGGATGGCACCGACCGCGTAGGCCGAGCACGTGGGGTAGTACTTGCAGACATCCCCGTAGATCGGAGAAATAGTTGCGCGATACGCGATCAGTGCAGCAATCGCGGCATTGCGGGGGACCAGGCAGGTGGCTCGCCAGCCGCGTGCCACATCAAAGTGGCCGTCACCGGTCATCGCCGTGGGGAGGGGGGCGCTCATGCCCGACCTCGTCGTAGACACCGCAGTACTTCGGCTCGCAACGTCGCGAAATCAGCATCCGCCGAGACGTTCAAAGCACGGATCACGACGTCCCGACCCGGATCGAGCTCAGCGAGAGCTTCGTGACAGACGGCCTTCAGCCGACGTCGCACCGTGTTACGTACGACCGCGTTGCCAACGGCCTTGGAAACGATGAATCCGAAGCGCACGTCGTCATCCGATCGCGCCATGATGTGCGTCACCGTGTGCGCCCCGGCGCAGCGAGTGCCCCGACGGACGACGGATCGATAGTCGACACCGAGGGTGAGGCGATTCGCTCGGGAGAGCACCAGGATGGGTCAGGCCGAGACTGTGGTGCGACCCTTGGTGCGACGCGCCGAAAGGATGGCGCGTCCCGCGCGGGTGCGCATCCGAGCGCGGAAGCCATGCTTCTTGGCGCGACGACGGTTGTTGGGCTGGAAAGTACGCTTGGTCATAAGAGTCACTCCGGGAGACGAGTCGCCGGGACGTGGCGACCGGAGACGATGCTAGGCGGAAGAAGGATGCCGCGAGGGCATAAGTCAACCTGGTAAGAATACGTCCTTCGAGAGTAGGTCACAAACCGAGCGTGAGCGCGAGGCATTATCCCCACCTCGAGAACTCCGGCGTGGCACCGACACGCCGCCAGGTCCTACAGTGGATTTTGCTCCGCCGCACCGCCTGGCTAGCGTGGGCGCGACAGTTATCCACAGGTCCGAAGATGGCGCTACCGCCCCCGGACAAGGTTGCTGACAGATAGCCGCGAATCCCCGGGGGACCCATGTCACAGCACGATGTTCCAGACATCTCGATCTGGGCGGCCGTGCTCGACTCGCTCACGGAGGACGACCGGATCACTCCACAGCTCTATGGATTCTTGAGCCTGGCCGTCCCTCAGGGGGTCATGGCCGGGACGCTGTATCTCGACGTTCCCAATGATCTGACGGCCGCACAGTTCAACAAGAGGATGCGTCCCTCCATCCTCGAGGCGCTCTCACGCATCGATCATGCATCCGGCGCCGTGACATTCCGGGTCGTCGTCAACCCCGATCTCGCCGAGGCCCACGTCGTTCCCCGCTCGAGCCCCGCCGTTCAGACGGCTCAGGACGCCCCGGCGCCGGCGCCGGTTCAGTCAGGTTTGCGTTCCTACGTCGACGCGCCGCCCGAGACTCCCGCTTCGGCCTCGCGCAACGACACCCGCCTGAACCCCAAGTACACGTTCGACAACTTCGTCATCGGGCAATCCAACCGTTTCGCCCACGCCGCGGCCGTCGCCGTCGCCGAAGCTCCGGCCAAGGCCTACAACCCGCTCTTCATCTATGGAGAATCGGGTCTCGGTAAGACGCACCTCCTCCACGCGATCGGCGACTACGCCCTCAATCTCTATACGGGCATTCGTGTTCGCTATGTCTCGAGCGAAGAGTTCACGAACGACTTCATCAACTCGATCGCCAACAACCGCGGATCCGCGTTCCAGGCGCGATACCGCGACGTCGACATCCTGCTGATCGACGACATCCAGTTCTTGCAGGGCCGAGCCGAGACCCAGGAAGCCTTCTTCCACACCTTCAACACGCTTCACGACCACGACAAACAGGTCGTCATCACGAGCGACCTACCGCCCAAGCACCTCACCGGGTTCGAAGACCGCATGCGCAGCCGCTTCGAGTGGGGCCTCATCACCGACGTTCAGGCGCCAGACCTCGAAACGCGTGAGGCCATCCTGCGGAAGAAGGCTCAAAGCGAGCGACTGCAGGTACCCGATGATGTCCTCGAGTACATCGCCACCAAGGTGTCGAGCAACATCCGAGAACTCGAGGGTGCGCTCATCCGGGTTTCGGCATTCGCCAACCTGAACCGCTCATCCCTCGATGTGCAGCTGGCTCAGACCGTTCTGCGCGACATCGTCGATCAGGATGATGCGAACGTCGTCTCGCCGACAGACATCATCACGGCGACCGCGCAGTACTTCAAGCTATCTGTCGACGACCTGTACGGCTCGAGCCGCTCGCAAGCCGTTGCCACCGCACGACAGATCGCAATGTATCTGTGCCGCGAGCGGACGAGCCTTTCCCTGCCCAAGATCGGTCAGCTTTTCGGCAACCGCGACCACACCACCGTCATGTACGCGTACAAGAAGATCAGTGACCTGATGAAGGAACGTCGCTCGCTGTACAACCAGGTCACCGAGATCACGACGATCATCGGCCGCGCGGGCCGCTGATCCACGGATGTGACCGACGGATGCCTTGTCGGTCACGCTTCGCGCTGCCGTATATGCCGCGATACGCGCTTGACACGCGACGATCCGAACCGCCAAGATGCCGATTTCACATTGTGGATAACCTGTGGATAAGCCTCACGGAATACGTCCAGACTGTGCACTCTTGGGGTTCTCCTGTGGAGAGTGCGCGAAACTCCACGAGGCACCGCTCCCGCGTAAACCCGGGCATTCGCAGCTCGTCCACAAGTCACACGCGTGTAGTTCCATACTCCCGACAGGCAAGTCAGGAGTTATCCACATGATCCACAGGCGTTAACACCATTAACTACTTCTTCTTCTGAGAGATCGATTCCCCTCACCTTTACGGCGCAGGCTGTGGGACGAGCGACGACTCACGACATCGATGGCCCGGCACTAGCATGGGTAAGCCCAGACCTGGGACGACAAAACATCCACAGGACAACCTTCCACAGGACAACCTTCCACAGGACAAAGGAGTGACCGTGAAGTTCCACGTGAATCGCGATGTCTTCAGCGACGCGGTCTCTTTCGTTGTGAAGCTGCTCCCGCAGCGGAACCCGCAACCGATCCTGGCGGGTGTTCTGATCGAGGCGGGTCCTGACGGACTCTCCCTCTCCGCATTCGACTACGAGGCCTCCGCCCGTACCGTCATCGAAGCGACTGTCGACAGCCCTGGCACGATCCTCGTTCATGGTCGCTTGTTGTCCGAGATCGCCAACCGCCTTCCGAATGCGCCGATCCAGGTCGTCGTCGACGATGACGGCGGAATCGTTCTGAGCTGTGGTTCCGCACGGTTCACGCTCCCCGGGATGCCCGTCCAGGAGTACCCCGCAATTCCCGAGGTCACGGCCGAGCCGGGTCTCGTGCCCGCCGAGGATTTTGCGACCGCCATCGCTCAGGTCGCGTTCGCCGCCTCGCGCGATGACGTGACTCCTGTGCTGACGGGTGTGCAACTCGAGGTTTCGGGAACGACCCTGAGCCTCGTCGCGACCGACCGCTACCGCGTGGCACTACGTGAGATCCCGTGGGATGGTGCCGCTGCGCGGGATGGCGAGGCATCCGCACTCGTCCCCGCCCGCACCCTGCAGGAAGTGGGCAAGACATTTGCGCACGGGGGGGACATCCGCATCGCCTTCTCGGGTTCGGGCGACCGCGAGATCATCGCGTTCTCGTCGGGTGACCGCACCGTCACCTCGCTCTTGATCAAGGGCAACTTCCCGCCCGTCCGTCGGCTTTTCCCGGACCAGAATGCTCACCACGCCGTGGTCAACACGGGCGAACTCATGGAAGCCGTCCGGCGCATGCAGATCGTGCTCGATCGTTCCGCTCCTCTCCGCTTCACGTTCTCGTCTGAGGGCGTGACGATGGATGCCTCCGGAGGAGACCAGGCCCGTGCATCCGAATCCGTCGACGCACACCTCGACGGTGAAGACGTCGTTCTCGGCCTGAATCCGCAGTATCTGCTCGAGGCGCTGACCGCCGTCCGCAGCGAATTCGTCCGCATCACGTTCACGTCGTCCGACAACGCCAACAAGCTGAGCCCGGTGCTCATCACGAGCCAGACGTCGGTCGATAAAGCGGGCGCCGACACCTTCAAGTACCTTCTGCAACCGAATCTGCTGCTGCGCTGACGTGATCGTCGAGCACGTCAGCCTGGTTGATTTTCGTAACTACGCGACCGCGGAAGTCGCGTTGGTCGCGGGACCCAATTTGTTCGTCGGCCGGAACGGACAGGGCAAGACGAACCTCGCCGAGGCGATCGCCTATGTCGCCACCCTCGGTTCGCACCGGGTTTCGGGTGATCAGGCCCTTGTCCGCGCGGGCGCGGAATCGGCGATTCTGCGGATTCGTGTCGCGCACGCCGAGCGAAGCGTCCAGCTCGAGGCGCAGCTGAACCGGACCGGACGCAATCGCGCGCGGGTGAACGGCGTCGATGTTCGCCCGGCCGAGCTTCCGCGCTACGCGCAGGTTGTCGTCTTCGCTCCCGAAGACCTGGGTATCGTGCGCGGTGATCCGTCCGCCCGACGCCGCTTCGCGGACCAGCTGCTCGTGCAGCGTTCTCCGCGGATGGCCGGGGTCCTTGCGGACTATGACCGGGTCCTGCGTCAGCGCGGGGCACTCCTCAAGTCCGCGCGAGCGCGCGGAATCCGGGGGGATGCGCTGTCGACACTGGACGTGTGGGACGACAAACTCGTCGCGCTCGGGTCGGAGATCATCGACGCGCGTCAGGTGCTCGCGAGCGAACTCGCGGCACCGATCGAGGCCGCATACGCCGCGATTGCCGGCGAGGACCACCACCCGGAGCTCGAATGGGTGCTGTCGGTTCGCGGCGCGGACCCGGAAGATGGCGACGAAGCCGGAAGTACGACGCCGATCGGGGCAACGGCGGAACTCTTCCGCGAGGCGTTGGCGCAGAAGCGCACGGCGGAGCTGGAACGTGGGCTCACCCTCGTCGGTCCGCATCGCGACGACCTCCGTCTGAGTATTCGGGGTCTGCCGGTCAAGGGCTACGCCTCGCACGGTGAATCGTGGTCGGTCGCCCTCGCCTTGCGGCTCGCTTCGGCGCAACTGTTGCGCGCCGAGTCGCGCAGTGGCGATCCCGTGCTGATTCTCGATGACGTTTTCGCTGAGCTGGATGCCCAGCGGCGCGCGCGGCTGTCCGACCTCACGGCCCAGTTCGAACAGGTCATCGTGACCGCAGCCGTCTGGGAGGACGTGCCCGAGGCACTTCGGCTTCGGACGGTCCGGATCGAGAACGGGCGCATCGTTCCCGATCCCTCCGTTCCGCCCGATGAGGCATCCGGTGTCTGAGGAGGACTCTCCGCCGGCGGGGGAGGAGACGGTCGAGGCCCCTTCCCTGACGGTTGCGACGTACTTGCGATTGCGGGGGATCGCGGCACCGAGATCACGCAAGCGTCGCAGGATTCGGGATGCCGAGGGCGAGAACGTTCCGTTTGCGCCGGGACGCGATCCCCATGGTCTCGGGGATGTCATGGCCGATCTGACCCGGGAGGCCGGCTGGAATACGCATCTGGCGAGCGAGGACGTACTGCGACGCTGGGCGGATGTCGCGGGATCTCAGACCGCGGAACACGCTCGTCCGGTCTCGCTCGAGGGCGGAATCATGACGGTTCAGTGCGATTCGACGGCGTGGGCGCGGCAGCTCTCGAGTCTGCGCGCCGAGATCCTGACGCGGATCATCCGCGAGCACCCGGATGCGGGCATCACGGCGGTGCGCTTTGTGGGGCCGGACGTTCCCTCGTGGAAATGGGGCCCCAGGACTATTCCAGGGCGCGGTCCACGCGATACCTACGGCTGAATGAGCATTTGGGGTGCCGCAAGCGATTTCATCCCCGGAGAGAGGCGTGTGATGCGAAATATCGGTCCTCGCTCCGATAGACTGAGAGAGACGACTTTCCCTATTTGGAGCGCTTCTTCTCTATGATTTCTGACTCATTCGATGGCGCTCAATCCGGCAGCAAGACCTCGCCCGAACCTCACGCGTACGGCGCGGACGAGATTCAGGTTCTCGAGGGGCTCGAAGCGGTACGCAAGCGCCCCGGTATGTACATCGGTTCGACGGGTCCCCGAGGGCTGCATCACCTGGTGTACGAGATCGTCGACAACTCTGTGGACGAAGCACTGGCCGGCTACTGCGACACGATCGATGTCACGATCCTGCCCGACGGCGCGGTACGCGTGATCGACAACGGGCGAGGCATCCCCGTCGACATCCACCGCACCGAGGGAAAATCGACCGTCGAGGTCGTGCTGACCGTTCTGCACGCGGGTGGCAAGTTCGGCGGCGGCGGGTACGCGGTGTCCGGTGGTCTGCACGGTGTCGGATCGTCGGTCGTCAACGCGCTTTCGTCGCGCCTCGAGGTCGAGGTTCGACGTCAGGGATATGTCTGGCGCCAGTCTTACGGCGGAGGCGGTGTACCCAAAGCGCCCCTCGAACGCGCTGAAGAGAGCTCCGAAACCGGGACGACGATCACGTTCTGGCCGGACGAGACAATCTTCGAAACGGTCGACTTCGACTACGACACACTCCGCACCCGCTTCCAGCAGATGGCCTTCCTGAACAAGGGTCTGCGGATCGACCTGCACGACGAGCGGCCCGAGAAGGCGTACGACGAAGAGGTCGAGGGTCAGCTGGTCCTGCAGCAGCCGACCGATAGCTTCCTCTACGAGCGCGGCCTCGTCGACTATGTCGAATATCTCAACAAGGTGCATAAGGCCGAAGCGGTCAACGACGTCATCATCGACTTCGAGTCCGAGGCTCCGGACAAGAAGATCGCCATGGAGATGGCGATGCAGTGGACGACGAGCTACACCGAGAACGTGTTCACCTACGCGAACACCATCAACACGCACGAGGGTGGCACGCACGAAGAGGGTTTCCGCGCCGCTCTGACGACCCTCGTCAACAAGTACGCGCGTGCGAACAACCTTCTCAAGGAGAAGGACGAGAATCTGTCGGGCGATGACGTCCGCGAAGGCCTGACGGCGGTCATCTCGGTCAAGCTCTCCGAGCCGCAGTTCGAGGGTCAGACGAAGACCAAGCTCGGTAACACCGAAGCCAAGGCCTTCGTGCAGAAGGTCGTCGGCGATCAGCTCGGCGATTGGTTCGACCGCAACCCGACGCAGGCCAAGAACATCATTCGCAAGGCGATCGACGCGGCGACCGCCCGACTCGCTGCGCGCAAGGCCCGCGAGACGGCACGACGCAAGAGTGTGTTCGAGTCGGCGTCGATGCCCGACAAGCTCAAGGACTGCACCAGCAAGGATCCCTCGATCAGCGAGATCTTCCTGGTGGAGGGTGACTCGGCCGGCGGTTCCGCGGTGCAGGGACGCGACCCCCACACGCAGGCGATCCTCGCGCTCCGTGGAAAGATCCTGAACGTCGAGCGCGCGCGCATCGACCGTGCTCTCGGCAACAACGAGATCCAGGCGATGATCCAGGCGTTCGGCACCGGCATCGGCGAAGACTTCGACATCGCCAAGTCGCGGTACCACAAGGTCGTTCTGATGGCTGATGCCGACGTCGACGGCCAACACATCACGACCCTTCTCCTGACCCTCCTGTTCCGCTACATGCGCGGGCTCATCGAGGCGGGGTATGTGTATCTCGCGCAGCCACCGCTGTACCGCCTGAAGTGGTCGAACTCGGCACACGAGTACGTCTATAGCGACCGCGAGCGCGACGCGCTGCTGACCGCCGGTTTGGCCGAGGGCAAGCGAATCCCGAAGGACAACGCGATCCAGCGCTACAAGGGTCTCGGTGAGATGAACGACAAGGAGCTCTGGGAGACCACGATGGACCCCCAGACCCGCACGCTCTTGCAGGTGACGATCGAGGATGCCGCGGCCGCCGACGAGATCTTCTCAACCCTGATGGGCGAGGACGTCGAATCCCGACGCACATTCATTCAGCGGAACGCCAAGGATGTCCGGTTCCTCGATATCTAGATCCGCCATCTAGGTCCGACATCCGGATCCCGCCGAACCTGACGCAGACGAAGAAAAGACGACATGACTGACGAAGACCGCCCCGACGCAACGCCGGTTCACGATCACGGCCGGATCGACCAGGTCGACCTGCAGTCCGAGATGCAGCGCAGCTATCTCGACTACGCGATGGCCGTTATTGTCGGCCGCGCACTGCCGGACGTTCGTGACGGGCTGAAGCCGGTCCACCGCCGCGTGATCTATGGCATGTACGACGGCGGCTTCCGTCCTGACAAGGGCTTCTCGAAGTGTGCCCGTGTTGTCGGCGAGGTCATGGGTCAGTACCACCCACACGGTGACTCGCCGATCTACGACGCGCTTGTGCGTCTCGTGCAGCCGTGGTCGCTGCGCTACCCGCTCGCCGACGGTCAGGGCAACTTCGGGTCTCCCGGCAACATGGGGGCGGCCGCGCCCCGCTACACCGAGACCAAGATGGCGACGCTCGCGCTCGAGATGGTGCGCGACATCGAAGAAGAGACCGTTGACTTCCAGGACAACTACGACGGTCGCACGCAAGAGCCGACGGTTCTGCCCGCGCGTTTCCCGAACCTGCTGGTCAACGGCTCCGTCGGTATCGCGGTCGGTATGGCGACGAACATCCCGCCGCACAACCTGCGCGAGGTCGCCGACGGTGTGCTGTGGTCGCTCGAGAACCCGGATGCCTCGCGAGAAGAGCTTCTCGAAGCCCTGATGCAGCGGGTGCACGGTCCAGACTTCCCGACCGGCGCGCAGATCCTGGGTGTACGCGGGATCCACGAGGCGTACCGGACGGGACGCGGCTCGATCACGATGCGCGCCGTCGTTTCGGTGGAAGAGATCCAGGGCCGCACGTGCCTGGTCATCACCGAACTGCCGTACCAGGTCAACCCCGACAACCTCGCTATCAAGATCCGCGACCTCGCCCGCGACGGCAAGATCTCGGGCATCGCGGACATCCGCGACGAGACCTCGGGCCGTACGGGTCAGCGTCTCGTGATCGTGCTCAAGCGCGATGCGGTCGCGAAGGTCGTGCTGAACAACCTGTACAAGCACACGCAACTGCAGGAGAACTTCGGCGCGAACATGCTCGCGATCGTTGACGGTGTGCCCCGCACGCTCTCGCTCGACGCTTTCGTGTCGCTGTGGATCACGCACCAGATCGAGGTCATCGTTCGGCGGACGACCTACCGCCTGCGTAAGGCCGAAGAGCGTATGCACATCCTGCGCGCCTACCTGAAGGCGCTCGACGCTCTCGACGAGGTCATCGCGCTCATCCGTCGTTCGCCGTCGGCCGACGAAGCGCGTGTGGGCCTTCAGAAACTCCTCGACATCGACGACCTGCAGGCTCGTGCGATCCTCGAGCTGCAGCTGCGGCGCCTCGCGGCCCTCGAGCGTCAGGCGATCATCGATGAGGCCGAGAAGATCACGGCGCAGATCGTCGACTTCCAGGACATCCTCGCCAGTCCCGTTCGTCAGCGCACCATCGTCCGCGATGAGCTGACCGAGATCGTGGCCAAGCACGGCGACGACCGCCGCACCGAGATCCTGATGGGCTTCGACGGCGACATGTCGATGGAAGACCTGATCCCCGAAGAAGAGATGGTCGTCACTGTCACCCGTGACGGCTACATCAAGCGCACTCGCAGTGACAACTACCGCGCCCAGCATCGCGGCGGCAAGGGCGTGAAGGGTGCGCAGTTGCGCGCAGACGATGTCGTCGAGCACTTCTTCGTCACCACGACTCACCACTGGCTGTTGTTCTTCACGAACAGAGGCCGCGTGTATCGCGCCAAGGCGTACGAGCTGCCCGAGGCCGGACGCGACGCCAAGGGACAGCACGTCGCCAACCTGTTGGCGCTGCAGCCGGGCGAAGAGATCGCGCAGGTGCTCGACATCCGCGATTACAGTGTTGCGACCCACCTGGTGCTGGCCACGCGCGGCGGCTTGGTCAAGAAGACGCGTCTGACCGAGTACGACACGAACCGCCAGGGCGGCATCATCGCGATCAGCCTGCGCGAGGGCGACGAGCTCGAGAGCGCGCTGTTGGTCGAGGCGGACGACGACATCCTGCTCATCTCGCGTCACGGCATGTCACTGCGCTTCACGGCGGACGACGATGCGCTGCGTCCCATGGGTCGCTCGACGGCCGGGGTCAAGGGCATGTCGTTCCGCGGAAACGACAGCCTGTTGTCGGCGAGCGTCGCCCCCCAGAACGGCGGCGCTGCCGGTCACTACGTCTTCGTTGTGACCGACGGAGGCTACGCCAAGCGCACCGCGGTGGCCGAATATCGGGGTCAATCACGAGGCGGACTCGGCATCAAGGTGGCCAAGTTGAGCGACGATCGGGGTGTGCTCGCGGGCGGTTTGATCGTGGGTGAGGACGACGAGGTCTTGGTGGTTCTTGCCAGCGGCAAGGTGGTACGCTCCTCCGTGGCCGAGGTGCCCGCCAAGGGTCGCAACACGATGGGTGTCGTGTTCGCCCGTCCCGGCGACGACGACCGGATCATCGCGATCGCCCGTAACGGGGAGAGGAGCGTCGACGTGGAGCAGCCGGTCGAATCCATCCCCACCGACATCGCCGAGTCGACACCCGTTACGCCCACGGAAGAGAGTTCTGACGCATGAGCACCGTTGCCGACAAGCTGGCCAAGAAGTCGAGCCGACAGGGGAGCTCCAAGCAGGTCCGCCTGCGACTCGTCTACATCGACTTCTGGTCGGCTGTGAAGCTGTCGTTCCTTGCTGCTGTCGCGATCGCCATCGTGACCGTGGTGTCGTTCTTCCTGATCTTCATGGTCGTGCAGACGACGGGCCTGATCGGACAGTTCGACGAGTTCTTCCAGAGCTTCTCCGAGAACGGAGTCCGCATCTCCGATCTCGTGGGCCTACCGCAGGTCATGGCGTTCGCCGCCGTGGTTGCGATCCTCAACCTGATCGTCGTCACGGTGCTCGGTGCTGTGGTCGCGGGTATCTACAACCTCGCGGTGAAGATCACGGGCGGCCTGCTCGTCGGATTCACCTCGAACTGATCGCGGCGGATCACACCACCCCGCTGGTTCCCAGCAGGGAACCGATCAGCCACGTCACGGCCAGCGCGAGCGTTCCTCCGACGACCAGTCGGAGGACGGCGCGGCCGCGGCTCGCACCACCGAGGATGGCGGAGACCCATCCGGTGATGGCGAGTGCAATCAGCACTGCGCCGAAGGTGACCGGCACTCGCCAGTCGGGCGGCGGAAGCAGTATCGCCAGCAGTGGCAACAGGGCGCCCACGGTGAACGCCACGGCCGAAGACAAGGCGGCCTGCCAGGGGCTGACCAGATCATCCTGGTCTATGTGCAATTCGACTTCGAGATGAGCCGCGAGAGCGTCGTGCTTCGTCAGCTCCTCGGCCACTCGCCGGGCCGTCTGGTCCGTCAAACCTCGCGACCGGTAGAGGCCCACGAGTTCTTCGAGCTCTTCTTCGGGCATATCGCGCAACTCAGCCGTCTCTTTGGCGATCAGGGCGCGTTCGCTGTCGCGCTGGCTACTCACCGAGACGTACTCGCCGAGCGCCATCGAGATCGCGCCGCCCACGAGCCCCGCGATTCCGGCAATGAGGAGGGCCGACGAGTCCGTGGTTGCACCGGCAACCCCGACCACAAGCGCGGCGACAGAAACGATGCCGTCGTTGGCTCCGAGCACGCCCGCGCGGAGCCAATTGAGGCGCTGACCGATACCGCCCGAATGTGCCTCGCCGACGTGACCGGCTACCTCATCTGTCATGGGCTCAGTCAATCGCTTCGGCATGCAAACGACAACGCCACCCGCGATTCGCGCCGAGCGCGCAGGTCGGGTAAAGTCTTGGAGGTTGCGGGGCTATAGCTCAGGCGGTTAGAGCGCTTCACTGATAATGAAGAGGTCCCAGGTTCAAGTCCTGGTAGCCCCACCAATCCGTCCCCGCGGGGCCTTAGCTCAGTTGGTAGAGCGCCTGCTTTGCAAGCAGGATGTCAGGAGTTCGATTCTCCTAGGCTCCACAGTTTTTCTGGTCAACAGCGACTGAGGATGGTGCCGTGGCCATGGACATCCGAGTCGCGGCCTATGGCGTCATTCTCGACTCCTCCGGCCGCGTCCTTTTGGCCCATTGGAACGAGGGTCGTCGCGCCGCGTGGACGCTGCCGGGCGGAGGGCTCGAAGAGGGCGAAGATCCGACGGATGCCGCACGCCGCGAGATCCGGGAAGAGACGGGCTACCGCGTAGCGGTCGGCGACCTCTTGGGTATCCACTCCCGCGTCATCCCGGCCTCGCGCAGGATCCCGTTGGGACCGCCGGATCCCCTCCACGCTTTGCGCATCGTTTACCGGGCGCGAGTCACGGGTGGTCGACTGCGCAATGAGGTGGGCGGATCGACCGATCGAGCGGACTGGTTCACGCTCGCGTCCATTCGCTCGCTGCATCGCGTCAAGCTGGTGGATATAGCGCTCGGCATGGCCGGACTGATCTGACTCGTCAGCCGTTCGGTTGCGAGATGTCGGCCACGGTTGCACCGAGCGCACGGAGCAGGGCGTCTGAGTCGGCGAAGAGGCTGTAGCCGTGAGCGCCGGCTCCGAGAGCCACGCGCCCCGAGATGTTCTCGTCGGCGTAGACGGGCCACGCTGTCGAACTCCCGAGGGGAACGATCGTGCCGCGTTCATATCCGGTCGCAGCGAGGGCTCGTTCCGGATCCGGCAGTTGCAGCTTGTTCACGCCCACGACGGCGCGCAACTTCGCCCACGCGATCTGCCGATCCCCGGGAATCAAAGCGAAGAGGTAGGTGTCGTCACTTCGTTTCACGACGAGAGTCTTGACGATGTTTCGTGGCTCAACGCCCAGCAAGCCGGCAGCCTCATGGATGCTGCCGGCTTCCGGACGCTCGCGGATCTCGATGTCGAGACCCAGATCGGATGCCGCCGACCGCACACGTGCGGTGGCGGCATCCGGATCACTCATCGGGGGAGCGAAGCGGGTCGTCCGCGACCCAAAGCTCGTCGTCGGCACGCAGTGTCTGCCACGCGGCGTACAGCACACCAGCAGCGGCGATCACTCCGAGGACGATCGCGATGACACTGCCCGTGCTCATGCCGGGCTTCTTGGGCTCCAGCACGGCGAGCTTCTTCGACAGGGCCTTGGTGGCCTTCTTGCTGTACGAATCCGCATTCTTACCGAACGTGCGGGCGTCAGGTAGCGAGAATCCGCGGCCACTCGCCAGGCGGGAACGGGTGTCGTTCGCGGCGTCCCATACGGAAAGCGCGCCCCCCACGACTCCGCCGACCGCCGGCACGACGCGGTGTTCGAGGACGTCACGACTGACCTTTGCGCTCTTGTGAACCACGGGCATGACGCGCTGTTCGTACGTCGCCTGGACGGCGGGGCCGACCTGCTCACGTGAGTAGTTTCCGAGCTGACGGCTCGCTTCACGGGCGATACCTGCGGCTTCTCCTACGAGCACCTGCTGCGTCTGCCACACTTTGTTGGCGGAATCCTGCAGCTTGCGGAGCTCTTTCTTGCGCTTACGACTCAGGCCCACGGCTGCCTCCTTGTTCGTCGGGGGCGACGATGCGCCCCTCCCCATCTTGCCACGGTGAGCCCGCGAGGCCAGAGTTCGCGGCAAACTCCTATGCCAGAATGGATCAATGCCGCATCACACCGCTGTCGCCACACTCCACACCAACCACGGCGACATTGTCGTCAACCTTTACGGTGACCACGCTCCCCGCACGGTTCGCAACTTCATCGGGCTCTCCGACGGAACCGGCGAGTGGACCGACCCCGCCACGGGCAAGCCCGGCGAAGGCGCCCTGTACACCGATGTGGTCTTCCACCGCATCATCCCCGGTTTCATGATCCAGGGCGGCGACCCGCTCGGACAGGGCACCGGAGGACCGGGGTACAACTTCGACGACGAAATCAGCCCCGAGCTCAACTTCAACGCGCCCTACGTGCTGGCCATGGCCAACGCGGGCCTGCGTCGCAACGCCATCACGGGCAAGGCCGAGGGCACGAACGGCTCGCAGTTCTTTATCACGACCGACCCGACCCCGTGGCTGCAGGGCAAGCACACGATCTTCGGGGAGGTCGCGGACGACGCTTCGCGCGCAGTGGTCGACGCCATCGGTGCCGTCCCCACAGCGGGCGGCGACCGGCCGATCGAGCCCGTCGTGCTGCAGTCGGTCGACATCGCTACGGTCTGACGCATCGCGTGAGCACTGACGGGGCACATAATCCCGAGGACTTCTGCTACCGGCATCCCGATCGCCGGAGCTACGTGCTCTGTCAGCGCTGCCTCCGCACCATCTGCCCCGAGTGCCAGACACAGGGAGCGGTCGGGGTCATCTGCCCCGAGTGCATGAAAGCACAGCGGGCGGACACACCGCCGGCCGTCCGGCGCGCACGCGCATCGGTCCGCGCAATGAGCGGTCGTCCGTGGGTGACGTATTGGATCATCGGGGTGACGGCCGCCCTGTTCGTGCTCGACTACATCCCCGGGCTCGACCTGAAGAGCGCGTTCTTGTTCAACAGCGCCTACCTCGATCCTTCGCTCGGGTTCTTCCAGCCGTGGCGAGTCTTCACCGACATGCTGGCGCACTCCGGGCTCTGGCACGTCGGTCTCAACATGCTGGCCGTCTGGATGATCGGACGAAGCCTTGAGCCGCTGCTCGGCCACATCCGATTCCTTCTGCTGTACCTCCTCTCGGGCCTCGCGGGTTCGGTCGCGGTCGCGCTGCTCGCGCCGCTGACGTCCGTGATCGGTGCATCGGGAGCGGTCTTCGGATTGCTCGGCGCGCTACTCGTGATCGGTCGGCACATCGGCGCCAACATCACCGGCATCCTGATCATCGTCGGCATCAACCTGGTGATCGGGTTCTTGCCGGGCTTCTCGATCTCGTGGCAGGCACATGTCGGCGGTCTCGCCGCGGGGGCGCTCGCGGGTCTGATCTTCGCGCGAACCCGTCGTGCCGATCAACGTGGGTTGCAATACGGTCTGCTCGCCGGGCTCGCCGCGGTGCTCCTGGCGCTCTGCGCGGTGCCCGCGCTCATCGGCTGAGAGCCGTTGTCCACAGGGTTCTGCACAGCTGTGGAGAATTACACGCGTGTAAGTAGTTCTCTCAGCGCCAACGTGTCGTCATCAAAAAGCCGATGAGGGCGATGCCGAAGCCGATGGCCAGATTCCATGCGCCGATACCAGGAACGGGCAGTGTGCCGTTACTCAGGTAGAAGACGAGAACCCAGGCGAGGCCTAGGAGCATAAAGCCGACCATGACCGGCAGGAACCAAACGGGATTGGGGGCGTCGACGTCGCGACGGGGCGCGCCGGGGTCGACGTCGTCAGATCGGGACATGAGGGCCATTGTAGCGGGGAGGCCGTGCACAGCACTCAGCCCCACACAGCACAGTGGCCTAGGATCGGCGCGTGGATATACGCGAACCGGGGGGACAGCGAGCAGCTGCCGATCCGGCGAGCTCGGAGACGGTCGTACCCTCGGACGCGGCCACACGGCGGGGTCATGCTCGGCGCGCTCGCAAGATCAGTGTCATCGGGGTCGCCGGCGAGTTGCTTCTGACAGCGGGCGTTGTCGTGCTGCTGTTCGTCGGGTGGCAGATGTGGATCGGCGATCAGATCGCGGCGGCCCAGAACAGGGCGGATGCGCTGGCACTCGCGGAAGAATGGCAAGACTCTCCGCCACCCATTGCGGACCCGAGCCCGTCTGCGACAGTGGCGCCTGACGAGCCTGAAGAGCCCGCCGCACCCATCGAACCCGTCATCGCGGCCGAGCCCGACGATGGCGAAGAGTTCGGCATCATGTATGTCCCGCGCTTCGGAGCGGACTTCGCTGCGCGCATCGGTGGCGGCGTCTCGCGTGCCCGCACCCTCGACACGATCGGAATCGGGCACTACCCGGGCACCCAGATGCCGGGCGAGGTCGGCAACTTCGCCGTCGCCGCCCACCGCACCGGTTTCGGCGGGGCGCCGTTCTACGCGATAGACGAGCTGCGCGTCGGTGATTCGATCATCATCGAGACCCAGGACGGCTGGTACACGTACCGCTTCCGCACGCTCGAGTACGTGCGGCCTTCGGCGGTGGACGTACTGGCCCCGGTGCCGCAAGACACGCTCACGGGTGCGGGTGGGCGCTACTTGACCATGACGAGCTGTTCGCCCAAGCACACCATCGCCGAGCGCATCATCGCGTACTCGGTCTTCGAATCCTTCCACCCTCGGGCGGACGGGCCTCCCGAGGGTGTACCTGGGGCGCCTGTCTCTGAATCGGCGGTGTCCTGATGTACGGCGCACTGTGGCGTGTACTGCCCGGTCCGTGGTGGATCCGGACGCTGATTCTGCTCGTGGCTGCTGCGGCGATCGTCTACGCGTTGTTCTTCTACGTCTTCCCCGTCGTCGCGGTATGGATCACGCCCGAAGAGGTCACGGTCCAGTGACGTTCCGCGTTCTGGTCGTCGACAACGACGACAGCTTCGTCTTCACGCTCGTCGACTATCTCGCCCAGCTCGGCGCGCGGGTGGAGGTCGTCCGGAGCCGGGACATCCCGGTTGGATCCGTACGAGACATCGTGGGCAAGCACGATGCGGTTCTGCTCTCGCCGGGACCGGGGTCACCGGGCGAGGCCGGCGCCTCCATCGAGATCGTCCGCGCCGCGGAAGAGATGCGGATGCCCCTGCTCGGTGTCTGTCTCGGGCACCAGGCCATCGCCGAGGCCTTTGGTGGCGTCGTGTCTACGGCCGCCGAGCTGATGCACGGCAAGACCTCGACCGTCGTGCACGACGGCAGCGGTCTGTTCGACGGCATCGTGCAGCCGTTCACCGCGACGCGGTATCACTCGCTCGCCGTGCTGGAGGGTTCTCTTCCCTCCGAACTCCGCGTGACCGCGCGAACAGATGGCGGCGTCATCATGGCGCTCGAACATCGCGAAGCGCCGCTCCGCGGCGTTCAGTTCCATCCCGAGAGCGTGCTCACCGAGGGAGGGCACCGTCTGCTCGCGAACTGGCTCGCCGAGTCGGGCATGCCTGATGCTGTCGCCGCGGCGGACGGCAAGCATCCGCTCGTCGGCTCTGCGTAGCCGGCTCTTCGCTCTCAAGTCGCGGCCCGCTCCGCGGAGCGTGGTTACGGGGCGACGCCCGTGCAGACCGTCAGCGCGATCGTCGAACCGACCGCTGCTTCGCCCGGCGGAATCGACTGCTGCGTGACGATCTCGGGATCCGTCGCTACACAGCTCGGGTCTTCGATGCGGCTGACCGTAAGCTGGATGCTCGGCCCGGTGATGCTGTCCGTCGCCGCCTGCAGTGTGAATCCGACGTAGTTGATGATCGGCACCCGCCCGGTCGCGGTCACGAGGTTGACCGTCGACCCGACGATGACGCTCTCTTCCGCGACGGGCGATGACGAGATGACCGTGCCCTCGCCCTTGCCCGGCACGCTTCGCGACGTGATCTGCCCGACCGTGAGCCCGGCTGCTTCTATCGCGGCGCGGGCGTCTGCCTCGGACAAGCCCTCGAGGGGCGGGACAGGTGTCGTTTCCGCGCCCGTCGAGACGTACACGGTGACGTCCTGGCCCACGGTGACGCCGACGCCCGCCGCCGGGACGGTGCGCACGACCGAACCCTCGGAGACGGTGTCACTCGCCTCATCACGGCGGACCGCATTCAGGTCTGCTTCGGCGAGGGCGCTGTTCGCTGCCTCGTACGTCTGACCGACGACGGAGGGGACGACCCGGGCCGTAGAGGGAACCTCCGATTGCGGCTGGATCGTGACGATCCAGAAGAAGAGAGAGATGATCACCACCGCGAGCACGGCGACCCCGGTCCAGATCCAGGCCGCGGGAGGTCCGCTCTGCGTGCGGGCCATGGTGTCGTCGGTGCTCAACTGACGCAGCGAGCGTGCGGTCTCCGCCGCCTGGCGGGGGTTCGCGCCGTACAGCTCGGTGGTCAGTGCGCCGAGCTGACGCTTGCTGGGTGCGGCGCCGCCGACAGCCGCCGACAAAGCGCCGCGGAACTGCTCGGCAGACTGGTATCGCTGGAACGGATCCTTCGCGAGTGCACGCAGCACGACCGCATCGAGCGCGCGTGAGACGTCGGGATTGAGTTCGGAGGGAGCATCCGGTGTCTCGCTCACGTGCTGGTAGGCCACCGCGACCGGGGACTCGCCCCGGAACGGAGCGCGACCGGTGAGGAGCTCGAACAGCACGACGCCCGTCGAGTACAGGTCGGCGCGTCCGTCGACGGCCTCACCCTTGGCCTGCTCGGGAGAGAAGTACGCGGCCGTACCGAGGATCGCGGTCGTGTCGGCGACGGTGGACGACGAATCCGAGACCGCTCGCGCGATGCCGAAGTCCATCACCTTGACCTGTCCCGCGTCGGTGATCATCACGTTGCCGGGCTTGATGTCGCGGTGGACGACACCCGCGCGGTGCGAATACTCCAGCGCCTCGAGGATCCCGTCGACGTAGCGCACGGCGTCGGCCTCGGGAACCGGGCCGGCGTCGATGACATCCTTCAGAAGGGCGCCCTCGACGAGTTCCATCACGATGTACGGGACCGGATGCGTCGATCCGTCGCCGTCGCGCTCGGTTTCTTCTCCCGCGTCGAACACGCGCACGATCGTCGGGTTCGCCATCCGCGACGCCGCTTGGGCCTCCAGGCGGAATCGCGTGCGGAAGGCCGCATCGTCTGCCAGCTCGCGCTTGAGCATCTTGATCGCGATGGCGCGACCGAGTGTCAGGTCGTAGCCGCGGTAGACGGAAGCCATTCCCCCGCGCCCGACGAGCTCGTCGATGCGATATCGACCGGACAGCACGCGTGGCTCATTCGTCACGGGGTACTCCTCGTCGATGGGGAAGGGGGACTTCCTAGCCTAGGCGGCGGCTATGGATCGGATTGCGGCGACGCGACGGAGCGGGTCAGGGCGCCGGTGGAGTCGGCGTGGCCTCGGCCGCGGTGATCGTTGCCGCGGCTTCCGGCGAATCCGGGGAGTTCCGGTCGCCGCCCGGTCCGCCCGTGCACGTCACCGTGTACTTGACGATGAGCGACTGGCCCGTGTTCTCGCTGACCTCGATCGGTGCGGTCCGCTGGTTGGCGGCGATCACGATCGACGACTGCCCGTTCGAGAACAGGCCGTTCGAGGCCGTCAGGTTGTACGAGAGTACCGACCCGGTACCCGCGGCGCAGCTGTACCCCGACCACTGGACGTCGACGGTGTCATTTGCCGTGACGGTGGTGACGGGTGCTCCGCCGTCCTGGATCGTCGGGGCGCCGGGAGTGTTCATCGGGGTGATCGAGGCGTACCGCGTCAGCTCGATGGTCGTGCCCTGGGCGACATTGGGGCCGGAGGGGTTCACGTCGTAAACGAGCCCCACTTCACCCTCCGTCGTCGCCGCGTTGCCGTCGACGCACGAGGAGTTCATGCCGGCGTCCGTCAGGATCTGACGCGCCGCCTCGCACTCCTGGCCGACGAGATCGAGCGCGTCGACATTCACCGTCGTGGGCGTCGGCACGGGCTCGGTGCTCGAGGTGGACGGAGTCGGCGCGGTTGACGAGGGTGAGCCTGTCGGATCCGCGCCGCCGCCCTGGTTCGCCAGCAGCGCCCAAACGGCACCGCCCAGTACGAGCAGCAGCAGAACGATCAGGGCGACCAGGGGCCAGGTCCACGGGCTGCGCTTGCGCGGCGGGGCTTCGTCGACCGCCGTCGCCGTGGCTCCCGTGGCATCACCCGGCGTGAGAAGGCGCGTGGCGGCATCGAGGGGTGCCGCAGCGGTCAGCAGTTGAGTTGCCTCGTCCGTCGCGACGACACCCGTGGCGATCGCCGGGATCGCGGCGGCGGCCGCCGCGATGTCCCCGCGACGCAGGGCGGTGGCGGCGCGCGCGACGACGGCGGTGGAGCTCGGGCGGTCGTCCGGCTTCTTCGCGATCATGGCGAAGACGAGGTTCTGCACCGGGACCGCGACGGTGGGCGGCAGCGGAGGTGCCTGCTCGTTGATCTGCGCCATCGCGATCGCGACCTGCGACTCGCCCGTGAAGGGACGCTTGCCGGCCAGGCATTCGTAGGCGACGATGCCGAGCGAGTAGATGTCGGTCGCCGCTGAGGCCGGGTGGCCCGAAGCCTGCTCGGGCGAGAGGTACTGCACGGTTCCCATGACCTGGCCCGTGGCCGTCAGGGGCACCTGGTCGGCGATGCGGGCGATACCGAAGTCGGTGATCTTCACGCGACCGTCGGGCGTGATCAGCAGGTTGCCCGGCTTGATGTCGCGGTGCACGAGGCCCGCCGCGTGGGCGGCCTGGAGAGCGGCGGATGTCTGAGCGACGATATCGAGCGTCTTGTCGGTCGACAGGGTGCCGTCGCGCTCGAGGATCGTCGACAGGGCCTCGCCGGGAACGAGTTCCATGACGAGGAAGGCGCTGCCGTTCTCTTCGCCGTAGTCGAAGACGCTCGCGATGCCCTCGTGGTTGACGAGGGCCGCGTGCCGAGCCTCGGCGCGGAAGCGCTCGAGAAAACCCGGGTCGCCCATGTACTCGTCTTTGAGGATCTTGATCGCGACGGTGCGGCCGATGACGTGGTCGGTGGCCTCCCAGACCTCGCCCATGCCACCGATGGCGATGCGCGAGATCAGTTCGTAGCGGCCGCCGAAGGACACTCCCTGTGTGGGTCTCATCGCTCCAGCACCGCCTCCATGACCGCCTTGCCGATCGGGGCCGCGAGCAGATTCGATCCGCCTTGCTGGCCCCGCCCTGCGCCGTTCTCCAGCACAACCGCGACCGCTACCTGCGGGTCATCCGCGGGCGCGAAGCCCGTGAACCAGAGGGTGTACGGAGCGGTCGCACCGTTCTCCGCCGTGCCGGTTTTTCCAGCCACCTCTACGCCGTCTATTCTTGCACCCGACGCCACGCCGTTCTGGACATTCGCCACCATCATCTGGGTCATGGTTGCTGCATCCTCTTCACTCAGGGCGGTTGCAAATTCGGTGTCATCGAAGGTCTGTTGCACCGACAGGTCGGGGCCGATCACGCGGTCGACCATGCGGGGGTTCATCACGACGCCGTCGTTCGCGATTCCGGCCGAGACCATCGCCATCTGCAGCGGGGTAGCGCGGACATCGCCCTGCCCGAAGCCCGTGAGAGCCGTCGGGGCGTCCTCGAGCGCACGCGGGTACGTCGACGCGGTTGATTCGAGCGGCATCGTGAACGACGAGTTGAAGCCGTACTTCTCGGCCTCTTCGCGGATCGCGTTGTCGCCCAGTTCTACCGCGAGCTGCGCCATCGGGATGTTGCACGAGAGGCGGAGGGCGTCGGCCAAGGTGACAGTCTCGCCCGGCCCGCAGGTGCCGCCGCCGGAGTTGTTGATGAAGTCGGACGATCCGGGCAATTGCCATTGCGCGGGGTTTGCGAACGTCGATTCGGGCGTGTAGCGACCCGAAGACAGTGCGGCCGAGGCGACGACGAGCTTGAACGTCGAGCCCGGCGGGTTGAGTGTCCCCGCGATGGCGCGGTTCGAGAGGGGACGCAGAGGGTCGAGGTCGAGCACGTCGAAGGCTTCATTGACCTCGGACGAGCTGTGCGCGGCGAGCAGGTTGGTGTCGAAGCTGGGGGTCGTGACCATCGCGAGGATGCGGCCGGTGGACGGCTCGATCGCGATCACCGCACCCTCGTAGCCCTGCAGGGCATCCCAGGCGGCCTGCTGCGCGCGCGGCAGAAGACTGGTCGCGACATTGGAGCCCTGAGGCTTCTGGCCCGTGATGATCTGATCGAGGCGCTGCAGGAACTGCGACCCCGACGTGCCACTGAGCTCCTGGTTCATCGCGCTCTCGAGCCCGGTCCGGGAGTTCAGCAGCGGGTTGATGTACCCCGTGACGGGGGCCCACATCGCCGCATCGGTATAGACCCGCTGGAACGAGTAGATGTCGTCCGAGGGCACCGAATACGCGATGGCCGCACCATCCGCGATGATCGCGCCGCGCTGCACCTGGTAGGCGTCGTACAGCGCACGCGTGTTCGCGGGATTCTCGGCGAGGGCGTCGACCTGAACGACCTGGATCCAGCTGGTCGCACCGAACAGCGCGAGGAACATCGCGAGGATGACGACCGATAGGCGGCGAAGTTCTTTGTTCATCCGATGACCACCCGGGGACGTGAGCGCACGGCGTCCGAGATGCGCAAGAAGAGAGCGACGATGAGCCAGTTCGCGACGAGGGACGAGCCACCGGCAGCGAGGAAGGGCGTGGTCAGCCCCGTCAGCGGGATCAGGCGGGTCACGCCGCCGACCATGATGAAGACCTGCAGGGCGATCGTGAACGCCAAACCGGTCGCGAGGAGCTTGCCGAAGTCATCCTGTCCGGCGAGTCCGATCCGGATGCCTCGGCTGACGAAGAGCATGTACAGGCACAGGATCGCGAAAACACCGATGAGACCGAGCTCTTCGCCGAGGCTCGGGACGATGTAGTCGCTCTGCGACAGCGGCGTCAGATAGGGACGACCCTGGCCGAGCCCCGTGCCGATCAGGCCGCCCTGCGCGAGTCCGAAGATGCCCTCGACGAGCTGGAAGCTGCCCCCGGTGCGTTCGATGACCTCGGGATCGAAGGCGTGCCACCAGGCCGAGATGCGCGACCCGACGTACGTCATGACCTGCGAGGCGATGAACACACCGGCGAACGCGAGGCCCAGCCCGATCACGACCCAGCTGGTGCGGCCCGTCGCGGTGTAGAGCATCGCGATGAACATGCCGAAGATCAGTACGCCGGTGCCGAGGTCGCGCTGCAGCACGATGATCGCGAGCGAGACGACCCAGATGATCAGCAGCGGCCCGATCTCGCGTGCACGCGGCCAGGTCATGCCGAGAAAACGGTGGCCGGTTGAGGTGAGGCTCTCGCGCGTGCGGACGAGGTAACCGGCGAAGAAGATCGCCAGGGCGATCTTCGCCAACTCAGCGGGCTGGAAACTGAAGAAGCCACCGATCGAGACCCAGACTGCCGCGCCCGTGCCTTCCCGAGCCAAACCGGGGATTGCCGGCAGGAGCAGCAGAACGAGCCCCACGAATCCCGAGACGTAGGTGTATCGGAAAAGCACGCGGTAGTTGCGCAACAGGATGACCACGGCCACGGCACCGGCGACGGCGATGCCGGTCCAGGCGATCTGGCGGGTGGATGCACCATCCCAGCCCTCGGCGTCGATGGCGATATCGATGCGGTAGATCATTGCGAGGCCGAGGCCCGTGAGGGTCGTTGCAATCGGTACGACGATCGGATCCGCGTTGGGTGCCCGGAACCGCAGCACGATGTGCAGCGTGAGTACCAAGACGGCGAGGGCACCGAAATAGTAGAGGATCGTCCACTCGATGCCACCGATCGCACCCAGCTGCACGAGGGCGACCGCGGATCCGCTCACCGCAAAGGCGAGCAGCAGCAGACCGAGCTCGCGGTTGCGCTGGGTCTGAGGCATCCGGAGCGTGCGGAGCGCCTTCATGACGGTCGTGTCGGCCTTGAGTTCGGCGGTATCGCCTTGTTGGGTCGAGGTCACGGGTTCACCCCCAATGGCTCGGTTGTGGCGCGCAAACGTTCGACGATCTCACGGGCCTCGGTCAGCGTCTCCGCCGAAACGGTCGACTCGACCGCCTGTCGCGTGAATTCGTCCAGGTCGTCGAGATCGATGCCCGTCTCTTCGTAGACCTCGGACAGCGAGATCGGGCCGATGTCCTGCTGAATGCCCCGGTAGACGACGACCATCTCATGATCGGCACCGACGAAGAATCGCGTCTGCGTCCACGAGTATGCGAGGAATGCGCCGACGACGAGCAGCGCGGCCACGACCACGGCGCCGACGATCCAGCCGATCCGGCGACGACGGGCACGGCGACGGTCTTCTTCGATGAGTTCTTCGAGAAACTCGGCCGCCGGCTCGAAGTGCGTCGGTTCGTTCGCAGCCTGACGATTGGGGTGCAGCCAGCTGCTGCGACCCGGGCGCGCGGCGGGAACATCGAAGTCGAGCGGGGTCGACGCCGAGCCGACGATGGTCGGCGTTCCCACCACGACGGGATGAGATCCGCCCACGTCGACGATGACGATGGTGACGTTGTCGGGTGCGCCGGCGTCGAGGGCCTGCTTCAGCAGCACGTCGGCGGTGCGCTGGGGTGTGAGCCCCTGCGCGAGGGCCTTCGCCGTGTGGGGATCGTCGACGACGCCGGAGAGACCGTCCGAGCACAGCAGCCATCGGTCACCGGGCTGAGTCGCCATGATGAACGTGTCGACGTCGGGGTGGGCGTCCATATCGCCGAGCACGCGCATGAGCACGGAGCGCCGGGGGTGGAAACGCGCCTCTTCGACGGTGATGCGGCCCGAATCGACGAGGCGCTGGACGAAGGTGTGGTCGGTCGTGATCTGTGTGAGCTGATCGTCACGGAAGAGGTAGATGCGCGAGTCCCCGATGTGGGCGATGACCGCATGGTCGTCGATCATCAAGAGCGCGCTCACCGTGGTGCCGAGCCCCGAGAGCTCGGGCCGCTGCTCGACCGTATCGATCAGAGCGGATGCCGTTTCGGTGATCGTGTCGCGCAGCACGCGCTCGGCTTCGGCGGTGCTCGCGAAGGGCCGATCGAGGTCTTCGAGGTGCCGGATCGCGATGGATGATGCGACATCGCCGCCCGCGTGACCACCCATGCCGTCGGCGACGACATAGAGGTTGGACCCGGAATAACCCGAGTCCTGGTTGTTGGAGCGCACCTTGCCCGTGTGGGACAGGGCCGCCGCGGAGCCCTCGAAGACCATCAACTACTTCCGCAGCTCAAAGGTGGTCGCGCCGACCTTGATCGGCGCGCCGATCGTCACCGGGGTAGGGGCCTGTACGCGGGCGCCGTCGTGCCAGGTGCCGTTCGTCGAATCGAGGTCCTGAATCATCCACTGCTCGCCCCACAGCACCAGGCGCGCGTGATGGCTGGAGGTGTAATCGTCGCGGATTACCAGGCCCGATTCGCTCGAGCGACCGATCGTCAGCGGTTCGTTCGTCAGGGGGAGTTCGAGCCCGGCCTTCGGCCCGGAGGTGATCACGATGCGTTGGACCGATTCGGTGGTCGCGGCGCCGCCCTTCTTTCCGGGACGTGAGGGAGAGGGTGGCGCCGCCGGGGCGGGCGTCGATGGGGCGCGTGGCGCGGCGGGGGGAGGGACCTGCGCGGTGGCTGAAGCAGCTGCCCCCGCGGCGCCTGCTCCTGCGACGGCGGCTTCATCCGCGGGCTCAGGCATCCGTCGCACGCGAACGCCGAAGAGATCCGCGCGCATCGAATAGACGACGACGAAGACGAAGGCCCACAGCAGGAGAAGGAAGCCGATCCGCAGCAGGAGGAGTGTGAGCTCGCTCATCGCGCCCCGTTTCCGCCGAGCGCGTCGAAGGCTCGGGTCACATCGGCGGGCGGCGGTGGCGGCGGCTTCGGGGGTCGCGCCTGCGCGACGACGCGGAAGACGATGTCGGTGCGTCCGATCCGAATCGTCGAGTCCGGCTCGAGCGCGGCCTGCGTGACGCGTTGCCCGTTGAGGGAAGACCCGTTGGTCGATCCGAGGTCGCGGACCATGGCGCGCTCGCCGTCCCACAGGATCTCGACGTGCTTCCGGCTCGTGCCGGCGTCGGGGATCGTGATGTCGGCGTCGCTGCCGCGGCCGATCACCGTTCGGCTCGAGGTCAGGGGGTGACGTTTGCCATCAATGTCGACCACGGCACGCCACGAAACGCGGCCCTCTTCGGTGGTGGAGCTGACGCGCAACGTTCCCGCCGCGAGATTCGGGTCGATGCCAAGTCGGATGCTGACGGCACCCGCAAATGTGTAGCCCTGTGCCTTCGCGTGCTTCTGCACGAGCGTGTCGAGCTCGGTCAGCAACGTGTCGCCGAGCGCCACCATCTTGGAGTGGTCGTCGGGCGAGAGCTCAACGATGAAGGTATTGGGTGCGAGGATGCGGTCGCGGCTGACGACCGCGGCCTTCTTGTCGAGCTCGCCGCGCAGGGCGGAGGCGATCTCAACGGGTTGGATGCCACTGCGAAAGGTGCGCGCGAACGCACCGTTTACGGCGCGCTCGAGACCCTTCTCGAAGCTGTCAAGTAGACCCACGGGGCTCCTCAGGCGGGGCGGATGGTAGGCCCATCGTAGTCAGCGAGGCTGGATAGGCCCCGACGATCGGGGAGTTGTGCACGATAGGGCTGTCCGTCGCGGGAGGAGATCGGCGCGAGAGGAGGGCTCTACTGCGTTCATGGTCCTCCTCAGCCGCCGGAATCCTCGTCTCGCGCTGCCGTAGACCCGTGATATTCTCGCAAGGTTGAGTTTTGGGGCGTTCGTCCCGAGATTCGCGCGAGTGGCGGAATAGGCAGACGCGCTGGCTTCAGGTGCCAGTGCCCGAAAGGGCGTGGGGGTTCAACTCCCCCCTCGCGCACCAGAGATGTCGAGAGGTTCGAGACATCCGGTGGCGCAGCTGGCCCAGAGTCCTTCGGGATTACTGGGCCAGAGTCGTATCAGGCGAGCGGATGCTGCTCGCGCACGATCCGCTCTGCCTCATCTGCGTCGCGCGCAAGGAATGCGTCGCGCAGGCGCACGAACGAATCGGCGCGCAGGATCGGATCATCGGGGTGCGGGGTCCACCCGACGAGTAGGCGCGCGACGGGCAGGTGGATCTCGCGGAGCGTCTGGATGAGCATCCGATTGCGCGATACATGCGTGATTCGCCGGAACAGCGCGACCATGAGCGTCGACAGCTCACGCGGATCGGCGTCGGCGGCCGCGACCGCGACCTGATCGAGGATCTCGCTGATCTCCGCGAGCTCCTCATCCGTCGCTCGCATCACGGCAAGACGGGCCGCGACTCCGCTGAGCTGACCGATGTACTCGATGGCTTCCGCGCGGCTGGAATCGTCGGGAATCGTCACCCGGGTATAGCGGTGGGCTGCAATCTCGAGCAGGCCCTGATTGGCGAGGCGTTGGATGGCCTCACGTACCGGGGTGCGGGAGATCCCGTACAGGTCGGCGATCTCGACATCGCGGATGCGCTCGCCGGGCGCCAGGCGCCCGTCGAGGATGGCGCGAGCGAGCAAGGCATATACGTCGTCGGCCAGCGCGGAACCGCTGGCCTCGAGGCGTTCAGCGGGTGCATCAAGGGGCATTTCGGGTGCCTTTTTCGGGTAAGGCACGGCGGAAACCCGCCGCTTGAATAATTCGAGTCATCTTACGCACGGGCGCAAGGTACCGGCAGTGAGGGTCGCCTTCCTCGCGAGGAGCGGGGCCCGCGAGAGGACCTCCGTGGTCACGTTCGGGCAACGTTTGTGTCTCCTTCTTCCGAAGGCATTGCGCGATGTTGCCCTGATCGGGGTAGCGTGGTACCACAACCCCGCGGATCTTCGGACTCGCGGACTATACCCGCGTGGCTCCGGCTAGCGCGGCTGAAGAGAATGGCAAGGCATGTCTAGCACGGGAACCGTCAAGTGGTTCAACGCCGAAAAGGGTTTCGGCTTCATCGCCCCCGATGAGGGTGGCGCCGACGTCTTCGCGCACTACACCGCTATCCAGGCGGGCGGCTACCGCTCGCTCGAGGAGAACCAGCGCGTGGAGTTCGAGACGGCTCAGGGCCCCAAGGGTCTGCAGGCCGAGAACATCCGCCCCGTCTAAGGGCGAATCACACAAGGACGCACTCCGGAGCTCACGCTCTGGGGTGCGTTCTGCTTTTCCGGCGTGGTCTCAGTCGTGGCGGAGCATGTCGACTCCGGCAGCGGCGAACTGGCGGAGGGTCGCGTCCGGCAGGAACGCGCGCGTGAGCCCCGCCGCGATCCGGGTCAGGTCTCCCTCGTCGCGGTACAGCAGGTAGATGGGCTCGTAGCGCGGATTGAACTTCGTCTTGAAGCGGTGCAACGACCGGAACCCGTAGACGGGCTCGAGCGCGCTCGAAAGCGAACCCAGCAACTGGGCGATCGCGCCCTCGTCCGGTGTCACCTCGTGCGCGAGAGGTGCGCCCGATAGCGAGAGCGTCAGCGCACCCTCCGCCGCGAAGTCCCGCGCGGACGATCCGATCAAGAACTCCATGACCGGCCCGAAGCCGCCCTCGCGGCGACGCATGAGGTCCAGGGTCCAGCCGTGCACAGCGCCGCCGGGTCC
This sequence comes from Microbacterium sp. C448, assembly GCF_000582705.2. Classification (NCBI taxonomy): domain Bacteria; kingdom Bacillati; phylum Actinomycetota; class Actinomycetes; order Micrococcales; family Microbacteriaceae; genus Microbacterium; species Microbacterium sp. C448. Next base: position 46,333 of record NZ_HG779626.1, on the reverse strand, counting down.
GTAGACCGGCAGCCACGACAGAAAGCCGTCGACGTCGCCATTCGGGGCGATCGCGAGCGCCAGACGCACGTCGGGATCCGCAGCCTCTTGCAGGGTGCCGAGCGTGAACCGCATTTCGGGCAGGCCCTTGTCGCCGACCCACGACTCCGAGATCGCGCGCAACTGCTGACGCACGCCCCAGGGCTCCTCGGCCAGCGTCGTGAGTCGGAATGTCATCCCGTCGCGCTCGCCCCTGTTGAGCGCCTGGCGCACGTACGACCAGGCTTTGCCGGTGAACTCTAGCCCGGGCAGATCGACGATCGTGTCATCCGCGATGATCAGCGCGCGCCATCCGTCCGGCATCGCATCCCGGGTGACCTGGCTGCAACTGAAGAAGCACGGGATGAGTCCCTGGCCTTCGGTTGTACGGACATACGTGCTCACAGAATCGGGGACGGATGCCGGGGGCCCGAGCGGATCGGCGAGAGCGATCGCGACCCCGAGCCGCGGCTGGAAGGCGACCATGCCGTCGCCGGTGCGCAGGTAGCGAAGCCCCTCCCACGTTGCCATCCACGAGAGGTTGCCGCCGCCCTCCGCGCGGATCAGTGCGCGGACATTGTCGGTCGATACCGCGGATCCCTCACCGATGCGTCGGCGGCGGGTAGCGCGGAACGCCCGACGGGCCATGATGAGGTAGACGAAGAACAGCGCCCACAGCAGCGAGGTGGCGAGTGCGACATCCGGGTCGCCATAAACGTCGTAGACCTCGGCGGGGAAGAGCGCGAACAGGGTGATGATCGCGGCGGCGACCAGCAGGTTCACACCGGCCCACAGGACGGTGAGAATCCATGCCCACCGACGACCGAGACGGAGCCCGCGCGACACGAGCAGCACCACGACCGTGTCGATCGCCACGTCGAGCCACGGACCATCGAGCGGCGCGGTCGGCCCGAACGGCCCGTTCGTGGGCAGCAGCAGCGACAGGATCTGGATGACCGCGAGCGAGAGGATCACCGCGAACGCCAGCAGCCGCTGTTCGCGAACGGTGGTGCGCTGGATGCGGAACGAACGGTCGATCACGAGCACCAGCGTGATCGCGAAGGCGTGTTCGACATCGGCGAGTGAACCCAGCAGCAACAGGCTGATCGCCGCATACGCGAAGACGATGACCCAGCCGCGCTGGCGCCACGGCGCCGCGAGCAGACCGATGGAGGCGGCGATGCAGGCCATCGTTCCGCCGGACGCGCCGACATCGAGCTGCCCCGCGAGGGTTATCGCCCAGGGCCAGGGCAGGAGGCGGCCGAACATCAGGAACGCCGCCGCGGCGAAGATCGCGAAGAGCTGACCGAAACCGAAGTACAGCAGCGCGATGCGCGTACCCCGCTTCATCTCCAGGAAGCCGAGGCCGGCGAGGCTGAGAAGCGTGGGGATGTAGACGACGGGATGCGCGACGAAGAACGTGCCCGTGAAGGGTGTCCACCACCGACCCGCTTCGAGCGCGGGCAGACCGTACGCGACCGCCTCGAACCAGGGCTGTTCGGTGACCGGGCGCCAGAGACCCTGCCCGACGATGCCGACCACGACGATCAACACCAGCAGCGTCAGCGTCCCGGGCATGGCGCGGACGAGCCGCGCGAAGGTGCGTGCGGGGTGCGGATGTTTCGGGTCGCTCACGCTGTCAGGGTAGCGAGGGATGCCCGCCCCGGCGCCCTACGCGCCGGGAAGCAGGAGCGCGCGGAGGGCGTCCATGTCATCCGCGACGGCGGAGGCGCCCTCGGACTCGTGCGGCCAGCTGAAGCCCCAGCGCACGAAGATGACAGGCACGTCATGCACCGCGCCGCCCTCGACGTCGTGGTGTCGGTCGCCGATGAGCACGGGTCGGGACGTGTCGACTCCCGCGGCCTCGAGCCGGCGCAGGGCCTCGGCCACGATGTCGGACTTGGCACTCAGTGTCCGCTCATCGGGGGTTGCGCCCACGATGGTGGTGAAGTCGTCCGTCAGCCCGAAGAACTGCATCAGCTCTCGCACCTGGTTCTCGGGCTTGCTGCTCGCGGTCGCCTGGGGAACCCCATCGCGGTGCAGATCGTGGATCAGGTCGACGATGCCGGGGAAGGTCCGCGCCCCTGTCGTGTAGCCGTCGCGGGCCCCGAGCTCGCGATACCACGAGACCGCCGTCGTCGCCTCTTCGGGCGACATCCCGGCCTGGGCCTGGAAGGACTCGAACATGGGCGGACCGATCCAGTGCACCAGCTCGGCGCGCGTCGGCGCGGGTCGGCCGAAGTGCTCGAGCGTGATGGTCAGTCGGCGCAGGATGCCGTCCGAGGCATCCACGATCGTTCCGTCGACATCCCAGAGGATGCAGGACCAGGGGCAGATGTCGGGCATGAGATTCAGCCTACGGGGAGCCGCTGATCCGCCCGGACGGGTCAGAACAGGCGGGGGACCCCCGACTCGATGCCCTTCATGTCGTCGTAGTCCAGGGTGACGCAGCGGATGCCTCGGTCCGTCGCGAGGACGCGCGCCTGCGGCTTGATCTCTTGCGCGGCGAAAACGCCCGTCACCGGTGCCAGGTGAGGGTCGCGACCCAGCAGGGCGAGGTAGCGCGTGAGCTGCTCGACGCCGTCGATGTCTCCCCGACGCTTGACCTCAACCGCGATCGTTCCGCCGGCGGGGTCTCGCAGCAGCAGGTCGACCGGCCCGATCGCCGTCGGGAACTCCCGTCGAACGAGCGTGACGCCGTCACCGATGAGTTCGACCTGCTCGGCGAGCAGCCGCTGCAGGTCGGCCTCGACGCCATCCTTCTGCAGGCCAGGATCGGCGCCGAGCTCGTGGGACGTGTCGTGGATGATCTCGTAGATGTTGACCAGCAGGGCATCGCCCGACTTGGCGTGCGTGACACGCCACTGCTCGATGACGCCGGCTTCGCGGGCATCGTCGCCCGGCTGTTGCGATACCAGCGAGCACGGCGGACTCATCCAGTTGAGCGGCTTGTAGCTGCCGCCATCCGAGTGCACCAGCAGACTCCCGTCGCTCTTGTGAACGAGAAGACGGGTGGCGAGGGGTAGGTGCGCGCTGAGACGGCCGGAGTAATCGACGGAGCAGCGGGCGATGACGAGACGCACCCGTCCACGGTACCCGTCGGTGCCCCCGTGCCTTGCCACGAAGGTGCCCGGGGGGCGGGCTGAGAACCCGCCCCCCGGCGATGGCTACTGTGCGTCGATCGGCAGCAGGATGTCCTTGACCGACGGGTCGGTGCGGAGGAACTCCTGCACGGCCGGGTCTTGGAATGCCTGGACAAGTTTCTTGATGTTGTCGGTTTCGGCGTAGTCCGAGCCGATCGTGAGCTGTCCCGCGAACTCGTCGGGTGCGGCGGGGGCGTAGATCTGCTTGTCGATGTCGATCTGCGCCGCGAGGTAATACTCGGTGTAGCCCACTGCCGCGTCGAGATCGGGAAGCGCTCGCGACTGGGCAGCGAAGTCCAGCAAGACGAACGTGAGGTTCTTGGGGTTGGCAACGATGTCGTCCTGCGTGGCGTAAGCCTTGTCGACCGATGGATCGAGGGTGATCAGGCCCGCGCGTTCAAGGACCCAGAGACCCTGTGCCTCGTTGGCGGGGTCGGAGTAGAGCGAGATCTTTCCGCCATCCGGGATCTCGCTGATGTCGTCGTACTTGTCCGACCACACGCCGAAGCCCCATCGGAAGACGGGAACCGCGGCCGTCTCTCTGAAGTCCGGGTTGGCCTCGAGAACCTGGCTGAGCCAGAGCTTGTGCTGGTAGATCGTGCCGGCGACCTCGCCCTCGCTCACGGCGCGGTTGATGGTGTTGCTGTCGGCCAGACCGCGGAAGGCGATCGTGAGGCCGTACCGGGGAGCGACCTCTTTCGCGATGAACTCCACGAGCGCCTGCTCCGAGGCGTTGCCCTCGGCGGTGGCGATCTCGAGCGTTGCCCCAGCGATCTCGTTGGGGGACTGGGTCGGGTTGAGAAGCGGCACCACCACGGCGGCGCCGATCACGGCCACAACGGCCGCGCCGCCGACGATCCATGGCCAGCGCCGACGGGTTTTGACCGCGAACCCGTGGTCGTTGTCGTTCGGCGGTGTGGTGCGGGTGTCCTGTGTCGTTGTCATGGCAGATATCTCCTGGGGTGTTGTGCGAGTTTGGGGCTAGGGGGTGGGCTGAAGACGACTCGGCTGAAGAGAACGCCGCGTGCGGGCGTGGGGCGTCGTGAGGAAGACGAAGGTGTCGCCGAGCTTTTGCACGGCCGCGACGAGCAGAACGAGCACGATGATCGTGGCCAACATGACCCCGTTGTCGAAGCGCTGATAGCCGTAGGTCACCGCGACGTATCCGATTCCGCCCGCCCCGATGCTGCCCGCGATCGCGGAGTACTCGATCATCGCGATCGTGTTGATCGTGATGCCGCCGATGATGCTCGGAACGGCCTCGGACAGCTGCGCGGTGCGGATGATCTGGAGGGGGGATGCGCCGCTCGCCGTCGCGACGCGCGCCAGGTTGGTCGGGACGCCCCGCAGCGAGTTCTCGACGATGCGGGTGAAGAAGGCGATGCCAGCGATCGACATCGGGACGACCGCGGCGGCGATTCCGATGTTGGTGCCCGTGACGAATCGCGTGAACGGAACGATCGCGGCCATCAGAATCAGGAACGGCAGCGAGCGACCGATGCTGACGATTCCGCTCAGGACGGCGTGCAGCCGCGGCCGCGGGAAGAGGCCGTGTGGCGCGAGATTGTGCACGAGCGCGCCGAGCGGGATTCCGACGAGGACCACGATGGCCATGACGATCCCGACCATGATCAGTGTGTCGAGAAGCGCCGGGAAGATGAGGGCGGGAATGTCCGCGAGGGGGACATTGTCGATACGCCTCATGACGACACCGCCTCGGGGGCAACCGCCCCGGAGGGGACACCCGCGCGGACCGGTTCTTCCGGTCGAGCATCCAGGCCGAGGTCCTCCAGTGCTTGCCGCACACGCTCGCCGTCGGAGTGGGCGACACCGATCACCGCAGAACCGACGGTCGACTGATGAAGCACCTCGACGGACGCGCCGAGCAGCGACACGGGAACGCCCAGAGTCTCGCCGAGCCGCGACATCCAGTCCGTCGGGACGTGCGCGGAGCGATACGACACGACCCAGGTCGATTCGGACTCTCCGGCGACCGCGTGTGCGCGGCGGGGTTGGAGCGCGCGCCCGAGTTCTGAGTCGGCGTCGTGCAGGAGTTCGACGAGGCGCCCGGATTCGACGATACGTCCGTGATCGAGACGCGCAACGGAGTCGGCGATGCTGCGAACAGTGTCCATCTCGTGCGTGATGAAGATGATCGCCAGGTCTAGGTCGTCGCGGAGCTCTTTGATGAGCTCGACCACGGACGCCGTCGCCTCGGGGTCCAACCCGCTCGTCGCCTCGTCCGAGATCAGCACACGGGGGCGGAGCGCGAGGGCACGTGCGATGCCGACCCGTTGGCGCTGGCCGCCCGACAGCTCGTGCGGGTAGCTGCCCGCTTTGGCGGCGAGACCGACGCGATCGAGCAGCTCGGCCACTCGGCGCTTCGACTCGACAGGGGTGACGCCCAGATACTCCAGAGGCAGCGCGACATTCTGGGCGGCGGTGCGACGGCTGAAAAGACCGTCGTGCTGGAAGATCGTGCCGATCCTGCGACGGGCGACGCGCAGTTGCTTGGCGTTCAGGTGGGAGAGATTGTCGCCATTGACGATCACGGCCCCCGAGGTCGGCGCCTCGAGCAGGGTCGCGCACTGGGCGAGGGTGCTCTTGCCCGCGCCGCTCGGGCCGACGACCGCGAAGATCTCGCCGGACGCGACGGCGAAGTCGAGGCGGTCGAGCACTGTCGCGGTCCCGAAGGTCTTGGTGAGCTGCTCGAGACGAATCATCGCGTCGCCGGCCCTGGTTGGTTGATAGGAGGCATGCCGCCGACCGTAAGGGCGCCACGCAACGTCGGGACAGCCGAAACGACGCCGTAGGTAACCATGTGACGCAGTGCGTAGCCGTGTGACGTTTTGTGTTGTCTGCGCTGGCGTGAGCTGCCGGCGTGCCCGACGATTGCCCGATGACTCGACAGATCCGTTTCAATGCCTTCGACATGAACTGTGTAGCCCACCAGTCCTCGGGCATGTGGCGCCATCCGGACGATCGCTCAGCGAACTACAAAGATCTGAGCTACTGGACGGAGCTTGCCCAGCTGCTCGAGAGCGGAAACTTCGACGGCATCTTCATCGCCGATGTCCTCGGCACCTACGACGTGTACGGCGGCACGAACGAAGCCGCGATCCGGCATGGTGCCCAGGTGCCCGTGGGCGACCCGGTTCTTCTCATCTCGGCCATGGCCGCGGTGACCGAGCATCTTGGATTCGGCGTCACGGCCGGCACCGCGTACGAGCACCCCTATCCGTTCGCTCGCCGGATGTCGACGCTCGATCACCTGACGAAGGGTCGCGTCGGATGGAACGTCGTGACCGGTTACCTGCCATCCGCTGCTCGCAACATGGGCAACGACGATCAGCTCGAGCACGATGAGCGTTACGAGCACGCGGACGAGTACCTCGAGGTCCTCTACAAACTGTGGGAGGGGTCCTGGGAAGACGACGCGGTCATTCGCGACCGCGAGTCAGGTGTCTTCACCGACCCGCAGAAGGTCCACGAGATCGGCCACGAGGGCAAGTACTTCACCGTCCCGGGGATCCATATCTCCGAGCCGTCGCCGCAGCGCACGCCCGTGATCTACCAGGCCGGTGCCTCCTCACGCGGCATCGAGTTCGCCGCGGGCAATGCCGAGGCGATTTTCGTCGCCGCCCCCACCAAGGCCGTTCTGAAAAACACCGTAAGCAAGATCCGCGACGCCCTCGAGGCCGCTGGTCGCGATCGATACTCGGCTCGGATCTACACGCTGCTGACGATCATCACCGACGAGACTCCCGAAAAAGCACAGGCCAAGCACGAGGACTTCTTGCAGTACGCGAACCACGAGGGCGCCCTCGTCTTCATGTCCGGATGGATGGGCATCGACCTGTCGCAGTACGAGCTCGACGAGCCGGTGGGCAACGTCAAGAGCAACGCCATCCAGTCCGTCATCGCGAACTACCAGGAGTCGGCGGAGAATGGTGAGACATTCACCGTGCGGGATATCGCTCGCATCAGCGCCATCGGTGGGCTCGGCCCCACGCTCGTGGGGTCCGGCACAGAGATCGCGGATCAGCTTCAGGAGTGGGTCGCCGAAACGGATGTGGACGGGTTCAACCTCGCCTACGCGATCACGCCGGGCACCTTCGAGGACATCGTGACGTACGTGATCCCCGAGTTGCGCGCCCGCGGTGCGTACCCGACCTCCTACGTCGAGGGAACGCTGCGCCACAAGCTGCACGGCAACGGCGATCGCTTGCCCTCCGAGCACAAGGGTGCGGGCTATCGGGTGGGTGCTCTCGCGATCTCGTGAGAGTCGCTACAGCGTGGACGGGTCGTCGGATGCCGCCGGGCTTTCGTGGCGCCGACCCTCGCCGACGTGCGCTCCCGGAAGTGGGCGGGTGGCTCCGGACGCGAAGCCGGATGCAACGATGAGCGCGACCAGGATGTAGAGGGTGTTGAGTAGACCGATGTGCTCGCTGACGAACCCGAGCAGCGGCGGCCCACACAGGAACGCGATGTAGCCGATCGTCGCGGCGGCGCTGACGCGGGCCGCGGCGCGGGCTGGGTCGTCGGCCGCTGCCGACATCCCCAGCGGGAAGCCCAGCGAAACGCCCGCGCCCCAGAGCGCCGCACCGACGAAGACGAGGGGGATCGACGGCGCGAGGATGAAGAGCAAGAGACCGACCGTTGCCGCGGCCGCGAGAACGCGCAGGGTCGCGACGCGCCCGAACCGATCGACCAGCGGCCCGCCCGCGATGCGCACGACGGTCATGCTCACCGAGAACACCGCGAGCCCCGCCGCACCCAGCGCCTGGCTGGCGCCGTGGCCCTCGACCACGGTCAGCGCGAGCCAGTCGTTCGCGCCGCCCTCGGCGAAGGCCATGCCGAGCATCACGATGCCGAGCGTGTAGGTGCGCGGTTCGCGCCACGCCGACAGGGACTCGTGCAGGCGTGCACGCCAGTCGCGGCGCGGTTCACCCGACGGCGTCGGGTCCATGGCCACGATCCGGGCGGGCACGTTGGCGATGCTGACGAATGCGATGACGAGGATCACCCCGGCCATGGCCGCGGTGTGGACCAGGACGTTCAATCCCCACGTCACGGCGAGCACACCGATGCCCGCGCCCAGCACGGTTCCGAAGCTGAAGAAGGCGTGGAAGAGCGGGAGGAGTGTCTTGCCGAGTTGCTTCTCGATCACGGCGCCGTCGACGTTCATCATGACGTCGAGCGATCCGTTGCCGAGGCCGAAGAGGGCGAGGCCGAGTACGACGGCCCCATAGGAGCCCAGGGCATCCGTGCCGATTCCGATGATCGCGACGCCGATCGCGATGACGATCATCGCGACGAACATGCCGCGGCGTGCCCCGAAACGCGCGAGCACGATCGAGCTGAGCGACAGCCCGACGATCGAGGCAATTCCCGCCATGAGCAGGACGAAGCCGATCTGGATGTTGTCGATCTGGAGGGCTTCTTTGATGGCCGGAACCCGCGACGCCCACGTGGCGATCGAGAGTCCGCTCGCCGTGAAGATGGCGAAGACCGCCGTGCGCCAGCGCAACAGGGCGCGGTGGTCGAGGGGTGCGGCGAGTTCGGACATGGGCAGAGTCTATCGAATCGATTCGACGCTGCCCGGCCCGTACGGGGTACCATCGGTGGACCAATCCCGAACCCGGAGGAGCGATGGCTGCCGGAAGGCCCACGATCGCCGATGTCGCGCGTGTTGCTCAGGTGTCGCCGTCGACCGCGTCCGTGGTCTTCAGCGGCAAAGCCTCGGTGACGGATGCGACCCGCGCCCGTGTTCTCGAGGCCGCGGCGTCGCTCGGGTACACGGGCCCGGACCCTCGAGCCGCGTCGCTCCGTCGCGGGAGTAGCGGCATCGTCGGCGTGGTCTTCGAAGAACACCTCGGCGCAGCCTTTCGTGATCCGATCAAGGCGGTCATGATGGACGGGCTCGCCGAGGGGGTCTCGCCGCTCGGAGCCGGGTTGCTGCTGCTTCGCGATGATGCCGGAATCTCTCCGGACGTCGATGGGTCGGGCGCGGGCGCCGCGCACCCCGCACAGTCGGCGCCGAGTCTGCGCTCTGCCCCCGTCGACGCCGTCGTGCTGGTCGGATGCAGCGGACGTCTCGCAGACTCGCTCGAGGCCGTTCGCGGCCGGGGAATCCCCGTCGTCGTCATCGAAGGTGATGCCGGCCCCGGTATCCCGCGCGTCGAGTTGGACAATCGTGAGGCCCAGCGCCACGCCGCGCGCCACCTGCGCTCGCTCGGTCACGAGAACGTCGTGCTGCTGACCCTGCCCTTCGACGCGCGACGCTGGCGGGGATGGGTCGCTCCGGATGACTCCCGCGTCCCCGTCGTGGATGTCACGCGCGAACGACTCGCCGGTGCCCGAGACGTCTTCCCCGCGGTTCGCGTCTACGCGGCGGGCGGCAGCCTGATCGACGAAGGGCTCGCGGCCGGCCGAAGCATCCTGTCCGACGCGCACAATCGTCCCACCGCTGTCATCGCGCAGAGCGACCTGCTCGCGGCGGGCGTCGTCCGCGCCGCGGAAGAACTCGGTCTGTCGGTGCCGGCAGATGTCAGCGTGACGGGATTCGACGGCATCACCGTCGACGGATTCGCCCCGTACGAACTCACCACGCTGGTGCAACCCGCGGCGGAGAAGGGACGTGCCGCGGGCACGATCGTCACGCGGATGATCGAGGGTTTGGATGCCGCGTCGATCAGTTTCACCTGCACGTTCCGGCAGGGCAACACGACGGGTCCTCCGCCGGGCTGAGGGATTCCCGAGGACTTGTTCGAGGTCCGCGCGTCGTAGCACCGTAAGATAGGACCACTGTCCATTCCCTGAGCCACCCCGGCCGACATGACCGAGGAGACGCCCGTGCTGCTGATCCTCGCTGCGTTCGCCGTCATCTCGTTGGCAATGCCGTGGCTCGTTCGGACCCTCGGATCGCGGGCGTTCTACATCGCCGCAGCGATGGCGGCGGTGGCGTTCGTCGAGGCGGTTCTGAGGACGCCCGACGTCATCGCGGATCGGACGCCCTTCGAGTCGTTCGAGTGGATTCCCGCGCTCGGCATTTCGCTGTCGATGCGCATGGACACGCTCGCGTGGGTCATGACCCTCGTTGTCACCGGCGTGGGCGCGCTCGTGCTGCTCTATTGCCGCTGGTATTTCCGCGACAAGCCGGAGGGCCTCGGACAGTTCGCGGCGGTGCTGCTCGCATTTGCCGGAACGATGTACGGCTTGGTGCTGACGGACGACATCGTCGTGCTGGTGATGTTCTGGGAGATCACGAGCATCCTGTCGTACCTGCTGATCGGGTACTACCACCGCCGGGCCTGGAGTCGCCGCGCCGCCCTCCAAGCCCTCCTGGTCACGACCCTCGGCGGACTCGTGATGTTGATCGGGGTCGTGCTGCTGGTCGTCGACACGGGTACGTCGAGCCTGTCCGGCATCCTCGAGATCGCGCCGAGCGGGCCGGTGGTCGATGCCGCGCTCGTGCTGCTCCTCGTCGGCGCACTCAGCAAGTCGGCGATCTTCCCCTTCCACTTCTGGCTGCCGGGCGCGATGGCCGCCCCGACCCCGGTGAGCGCGTATCTGCACGCCGCCGCGATGGTGAAGGCCGGGATCTACCTGCTTGCCCGCCTCTCGCCCGTGTTCGCGGATGCCCCGCCGTGGCGGCCGATCGTCATCTCGCTGGGCGTGCTGACGATGCTGATCGGAGGCATCCAGGCGTTGCGCGAACGTGACCTGAAGCGCATCCTCGCCTTCGGTACCGTGAGCCAGCTCGGGTTCCTCACCGTTGTCCTCGGCTTCGGAACGCGCGACGCGGCGCTCGCCGGCCTTGCGCTGCTGCTCGCGCACGCGCTGTTCAAGTCCAGCCTGTTCCTGATCGTCGGTGTCATCGACCGCCAGCTCTCCACGCGCGATATCTCGGAGTTGTCGGGCCTCGGCCGTCAGGCTCCCGTGATGGCGACCTTCGCGTTCATCGCGATCGGATCGATGGCCGGGGTGATTCCTACGCTCGGCTTCGTCGCGAAAGAGGGCGTGCTCACGGCCCTTCTCGATGAGGCTCAGGGCGGCTCGGCCTGGGGCCTCGTTGCTCTGATCGGCATCCTGATCGGATCCGTGTTCACGGTCGCCTACGGCATCCGATTCCTGTGGGGCGCGTTCTTCCGTAAGCGGGACGTGCCGGTGACCGAGTGGCCCGACCCGCCGATCGGCTTCCTCGCGGCTCCCATCGTCCTCTCGGGTCTGTCGATCGTCGGTGGTTTTGCCGCACCGTGGCTGGATGTCGCGCTGCAGGGTTACGCCGACACCGCGCCGGCTTCGACGCCCGGAGTCGCGGCCCCCGAGTACGCCTACCACCTGGCGCTCTGGCACGGGCTCGAGCCCGCTCTGTTCCTCTCGCTCGCGACGCTGGTCGGCGGTGCGCTGGTCTTCGCTCTCGCGCAGGCGACGCGGTGGGATACCCGTCGGAGACTCGTGCGATTCACGGCGTCGGATGTCTATTACGAGGTCGTTCGTCAGGTCGACCGCCTCTCGGTCGCCACGACGACCCTCACGCAGCGCGGTTCGCTCCCGATCTATGTCGGCACGATCTTCGTGGTGCTCGTCGCCGCCGAGACGACCGTGATGCTCGCCTCACCGACGTGGCGCGCGCAGCTCGATGCGTGGCAGTCGCCCATCCAGCTCGTCGCCGCGCCCCTCATGATCGCCGCGGGTATCGCCGCGGTGCTCGCCCGCAAGCGGTACACCGGTGTTGTGCTCGTGTCGGTGACGGGGCTCGGCATGGTGCTGCTGTTCGCCACGAGCGGGGCGCCCGACCTCGCCCTCACGCAGATCCTCATCGAGACCGTTACGCTCGTCGCCTTCGCCCTGGTGCTGCGCCGCCTCCCCGCGCAGATGGGCGATCACAACGCCTCCGTCGCCCGGGTTCCGCGAGCCATCCTGGCTATCGGTGTCGGCGTGACGATGGCCATGGTCGCCGCGATCGCGACCGGCGCGCGCATCGAGGCACCGATATCGGAATCGTGGCCGCCGCTCGCCTACGAGCTGGGACACGGGCGCAATGTCGTGAACGTGGCTCTGGTGGACATCCGTGGGTGGGACACGATGGGCGAGCTCTCGGTGCTCGTGCTCGCGGCAACGGGAGTCGCATCCCTCGTCTTCGTCACCGATCGCGCCGACAATCTGCAGCGGCTGACCTCGGGCGTGCCCACGATGCCCGCTCGCCGCCGGCGTCGTCCGCTGGTCGAGACGCTCGCCGGCCCGCGCCCGCAGTCCGCGGCTAACGCGGGCAGCCCGCAGACGTGGCTTGTCGGTGGCCAGCGGATGCGCCCCGAAAATCGCTCGATCATCCTCGAGGTCATCGTGCGCGTGCTGTTCCACACGATCATCGTCGTCTCGATCTACCTGCTCTTCGCCGGCCACAACCTGCCGGGTGGCGGGTTCGCGGGCGGGCTCGTCGCGGGCATGGCGCTCGTCATGCGCTACGTGGCCGGTGGACGGTACGAGCTGGGAGCGGCCGCCCCGACGGATGCGGGCCGCCTGCTCGGGGCGGGCATGGCGATCGCCGTCGCCTGCGCCGTCGTCCCCCTCTTCTTCGGTGCTCCGCCGCTCACGAGCGCGTTCGTCGAGGCCGAGCTTCCGATACTCGGACACGTCGAATTCGTGACGACGACGATCTTCGACGTCGGCGTGTACCTCGTGGTCGTCGGTCTCGTGCTCGACGTGCTGCGCAGCCTGGGTGCCGAGGTCGACCGACAGAGCCAGCCCGCGCGCACCGGGGAGGTGGTCAGCTGATGGATGTTTCGCTGACCCTCATCATCGTCATGGGCGCGCTCTTCGCGTGCGGCGTCTACGCGATGCTCGAGCGCAGCCTGACGCGCGTCTTGATCGGGTTCCTGCTTCTGGGGAACGCGGCGAACCTGCTGCTGCTGATCGTGATGGGACCCCCGGGAATCGCCCCGTTCTTCGGGTCGGGCGAGACATCCGAGATGTCCGATCCCTTGCCGCAGGCCCTCACGCTCACCGCGATCGTCATCACCTTCGCCATCTCGGCGTTCCTGCTGGCCCTGATCTATCGGTCCTGGCAGCTCGGTCAGGCCGACACGGTCATGGACGACGAAGAAGATGTCGCCCTGCGCGAGCGCGGTGTCCAGTCCGAGGACGCGATGGATGACGAGGGATCGACGGATGCCGAGGCGCCCACCGATTTCGTGGGTGTCGAGACCGCCCCGATCACGGTTCTGCACAGCCGCGACTTCCCGGGTCTCGTGGACGACGCACCGACCGACAAGCCTGCCGCGCGACGTCAACGCGAGGGGGGTGAGGACTCGTGAGCTCGCTGGTCCCGCTCCTCGTCGCGCTGCCGCTCATCGGTGCCGCCCTCACGCTCGTGTTCGGGCGTCGTCGACGCCTGCAGGTGATGGTGTCGGTCGTCACCCTGGTCGCGGTGCTCGTCATCGCCGCGATCCTGCTGTACACCGTCGATCAGGGCGACCCCATCGCGGTCTCGGTCGGCGGGTGGCCGATCCCGTTCGGTATCGTGCTCTACGTCGATCCCCTCGCCGCGCTGCTCGTGCTGGTGTCGAGCATCGTGCTGATCGCGGTCCTGCTCTTCTCGATCGGCCAGGGCGCGGCGGACGGCGACGAAGAGACGCCGGTCTCGATCTTCTACCCCTCGTACCTGATCCTCGCGGCGGGCATCTTCAACGCCTTCATCGCGGGCGACCTGTTCAACCTGTACGTGGGGTTCGAGATCCTGCTGGTCGCGTCGTACGTGCTGATCACGCTCGGCAGCACCGAGTCGCGCATCCGGACGGGCGTCGTCTACATCGTCGTCTCGCTCGTGTCGTCGATCCTGTTCCTCTCGGCGATCGCCGCGATCTACGCATCGCTCGGCACCGTCAACATGGCGCAGATCGCGGCCCGGATGGGCGAGCTGCCGCAGGACGTCCAGCTCGTGCTGCACATGCTGCTGCTCGTCGCCTTCAGCATCAAGGCCGCGGTGTTCCCGCTGTCGTTCTGGCTGCCGGACTCCTACCCGACCGCGCCCGCCCCCGTCACGGCCGTGTTCGCGGGCCTGCTGACGAAGGTCGGCGTCTACGCGATCATCCGAACCGAGACCCAGATCTTCCCGAACAGCGACATCAACATGCTGCTGATGGTGATCGCGTTGGCGACCATGATCGTCGGGGTGCTGGGCGCGGTCGCGCAGGCGGAACTCAAACGCATCCTGTCGTTCACGCTCGTCAGCCACGTCGGGTACATGATCTTCGGGCTGGCGATCGGCACCGCTGCGGCCTACGGCGCGACGATCTACTACATCGTCCACCACATCATCGTCCAGACGACCCTCTTCTTGGCCGTCGGACTGATCGAACGCCGGGCCGGCAGCACGTCGATCCTGCGCGTCAAGGGTCTGATGAGGGCCGCACCTGTCATCGCTGTGCTCTACTTCATCCCCGCCGTGAACCTCGGCGGCCTGCCACCCTTCTCGGGGTTCGTCGGCAAGTTCGCCCTCTTCGACGCGGCCGCGCAGGTCGGTACGCCGGTCATGATGGTGCTCATCGTCGGCGGCATCGTCACCTCCCTGCTGACGCTCTACGCGCTCATGCGCGCATGGAACCTGTCGTTCTGGCGAGAGGAAGAGGATTCGACCGAGACCGAGGCTCGCATCGCGTACCTCGGGCGGTCGACGGGGGCGGCCGTCGAGACCGAACGGCGCGTCATCCCGCGCATCATGACGGCGGCGACCGGCGGGATGGTCGCGGTCACGCTCGCGCTGACGATCTTCGCCGGGCCACTGCTTGACATCTGCATGCGCGCCGGCGAGGTGCTGACGCATCCGGTGACCATCACTCAGATCGATGAGGAGGCCGCACCGTGAGCCCCGACTCCCGCGCCTCGCACGCGCGCCACATCTGGGCGCAGCTGCCGTTCTTCGGGTGGCTGATCGCGCTGTGGATGTTGCTCTGGGGTCAGTTCACGTGGCTGGCGTTCTTCTCGGGGCTCATCGTCGCGATCGTCGTCACGCGCATCTTCCGGTTGCCGCCGGTCGACCTGTCTGGGCGGCTCAACCCCTGGTACGGCCTGGTCTTCGTCACGACGTTCCTCGCGGCGCTCGTGCGCGGCTCTCTGCTCGTCGCGTGGCAGGTGCTGGACGTGCGCCGCCAACCGGGTGTCGCCGTCATCGCCGTCCCGCTACGCACCGACGATGACCTGATCATGACCCACACCGCGGTCACGGCATCGCTCATCCCGGGCTCGATCATCCTCGAGGCGGACCGTGATCGTCGTGTGCTCTACCTGCACGTGATCGGGGTGCGTAACGAGGCGGATGTCGAGCACCAGCGACGAGCCGTGCTCGGCTGGGAGGCGCGGATCGTCCGAGCCGTCGGCTCGCGCGAGCAACTGCGCGTCATTCGTGACGCCACCGTCGACACCCCACGACAGGGCGGGGCCACCGTATGAACGTGCTCGTCGTCATCATCCTCGTGGTCTTCGCGATCGCGGCGCTGCTCGCGCTGATCCGCATCGTGATCGGGCCCTCGATCCTCGACCGCGTCGTCGCGAGCGACGTCCTGTTGACCGAGATCATGTGCATACTCGGGGCCGACATGGTGATCAATCACCACACACGGTCCTTGCCCGTGTTGCTGATCATCGCGGCCGTGGGTGTGTTCGGGTCGATCTCGATCGCCCGCTTCGTCGCGCGAAGGGACAACCCGAGATGACGGACCTCGACTGGCTGGCGATCGCCGACACCACCGCCCTCGTGCTGGTCCTGATCGGCGCCCTGTTGTGCCTGACCGCATCGATCGGTCTGCTGCGCTTCCGGGACGTTCCGAGCCGCCTGCACGCGGCCACCAAACCGCAGGTTCTCGGGCTGCTGCTGATCTGCATCGCGATCGCGCTGTCTCTGCGGGCATGGCCCGTCGCGGCGTTCGTCGTCCCGGTATTTCTGATCCAGCTCGCCACGGCACCGCTGTCGGCGCACATGGTGGGCCGAGCGGCCTACCGCAACGGCACGCTGGACGAGGGTGCGCTCGTCGTCGACGAGCTGCGCGACTCGCGCGAGACGCCCCCGGCCGCGGGCGGCTGACGACTCAGTCGGTGCCGGAGTCGAACGCGGCGGCCTCGGATGCCTCGTCCACCGCGTCGGCGAGACGTTCGCGGTCGGCGTCGAAGGGCGCCGCGTGCTCGGTGATCTCGTCCGCTTCGCCGGCCTTCAGGTTGCCGACGAGCGCCGCCGTTGCTCCGCCGATCATGCCCATGGCGGCGTACTGCTCGAGGCGGGTACGCGAGTCGGCGATGTCGAGATTGCGCATCGTCAACTGGCCGATGCGGTCGGTCGGACCGAATGCGGCATCGCCGACGCGTTCCATCGACAGCTTCTCGGGACCGTACGACATGGCGGGGCCGGTGGTGTCGAGGATCGTGTAGTCCTCGCCGCGACGCAGGCGCAGCGTGACGGTTCCGCTGATCGTCGACCCGACCCACTTCTGGATCGACTCGCGCAGCATGAGCGACTGCGGCTCGAGCCAGCGGCCCTCGTACATCAAGCGACCGAGGCGGCGACCCTGCTCGTGATACGTCGCGAGGGTGTCCTCGTTGACGATCGCGTTGACCAGGCGCTCGTAGGCGGTGAAGAGCAGCGCCATGCCGGGGGCTTCGTAGATCCCGCGACTCTTGGCCTCGATGATCCGGTTCTCGATCTGGTCGCTCATGCCGAGACCGTGGCGTCCGCCGATCGCATTCGCCTCGCGGACGAGCTCCACCGGGTCGCCGAACTCGCGGCCGTTGATCGCGACGGGCCGTCCGGCCTCGAACGTGATCGTGACGTCCTCCGTGGCGATCGCGACGGATTCGTCCCAGAACCGCACGCCCATGATGGGCTCGACGGTTTCGAGCGACACGTCGAGGTGCTCGAGGGTCTTCGCCTCGTGCGTCGCGCCCCAGATGTTCGCGTCGGTCGAATAGGCCTTCTCGGCGGAGTCGCGGTACGGGAAGCCGTGGGCGACGAGCCATTCGCTCATCTCTTTGCGTCCGCCGAGCTCGGTGACGAAGTCGGCATCGAGCCACGGCTTGTAGATGCGCAGGCGGGGGTTGGCGAGCAGGCCGTAGCGGTAGAACCGCTCGATGTCGTTGCCCTTGTAGGTGGAGCCATCGCCCCAGATGTCGACGCCGTCCTCCTTCATCGCGCGCACCAGGAGGGTGCCCGTCACGGCGCGACCGAGCGGCGTGGTGTTGAAGTACGTGCGGCCGCCCGAGCGGATGTGGAAGGCGCCGCAGGCGATCGCGCTGAAGCCCTCTTCGACGAGCGCGGCTTTGGCGTCGACCAGGCGCGAGACCTCGGCGCCGTACTCGAGGGCCCGACCGGGGATCGCCTCGACGTCCGGCTCGTCGGGCTGGCCGAGGTCGCCCGTGTACGTGCAGGGGATCGCGCCCTTGTCGCGCATCCACGCGACGGCGACGGAGGTGTCCAAGCCACCGGAGAAGGCGATGCCGACGCGCTCGCCGACGGGCAGGGACTGAAGGACCTTCGACATCCTTCGAGTCTACTGAGAGGCGCGGTCTGCCCGAGACGACGCCCGTCGGCGACCGACCCACACCACGAGCAGACCGACGGCGATGATCGCGAGGGCGATCGCGACGACGTACACCGCGACCCCCGCGTAGCCGGGAGGCTGGAGCGCCGGATTGTGGGGATTGAGGAACGGGTAGGGGTACCAATACGGCTCGCCGTTGGCGGGAGAGGTGACCAACGGGCCGCGCACGAGGGTGTAGACGACCCACGCGATCGGATAGACGACGATGATCCACACAGCACGCCACGGCAGGGCTCGTCGCCGCGGGGCGAGGAACAGGTCGAGCACCAGCACGATGGGCACCGCAACGTGCATCACCTCGTTCGACCAGGCAACCGTCTCACCCTGCGGCAGCTGAATGCCCCGCAGCAGCAGGTTGTAGACGATGCCGGTGATCACCATGTAGGTGGTGACGCAGGCGAGCAGAACGGCGAACCAGCGCGGCTCGACATCCGTTCGTGCGTGACGCGTCCAGAACAGGATCGCCCCGATCGTGAGCGTCACGGCGGCGGCGACGTTCGACTGGATCGTGAAGAAGCTCAGGAAGTTCGCAATGACCGTGCCGATCTGGTGGCCGTATTCCGTCGTCGCGGCCTCGGCGTTCGAGACCGTACGGACGAGTTGGGCGATGACGGCGGCGATGCCCACGATGGCGGTCAGGATGCGGACGACCGCCCAGGCCTGAGACCAGGCCGCGGATCGGAGCAGGGTGGAAGACATGGCCAAACACTAGCGGCGGCCTCGCGTCCCCGATCGGTGCCGGACGACCTCGATAGGATGGTGTCTTACCGTCCTGACAAGAAATCCGGGGGCCCACCATGCCAGGAATCGTGATCGTCGGCGTGCAGTGGGGCGACGAAGGCAAGGGCAAAGCCACCGACCTGCTCGGTGAGCGTACCGACTGGGTCGTGAAATTCAACGGCGGCAACAACGCCGGCCACACCGTTGTCATCGGCGACGAGAAGTACGCGCTGCATCTGCTGCCCTCGGGCATCCTCTCGCCCGGCGTCATCCCGGTGATCGGCAACGGTGTCGTCGTCGATCTCGAGGTGCTCTTCGCCGAGCTCGGCGCGCTCGCCGCCCGCGGCGTCGACACGTCGAAGCTCCGGGTCAGCGCCAACGCGCACATCATCACGCAGTACCACCGCACGCTCGACAAGGTCACCGAGCGCTTCCTCGGCAAGCGCCAGATCGGCACCACGGGACGCGGAATCGGTCCGGCGTATGCCGACAAGATCAATCGCGTGGGCATCCGCGTGCAGGACATCTTCGACGAGAACATCCTGCGGCAGAAGGTCGAGGGAGCGCTCGATCAGAAGAACCACCTCCTGGTGAAGGTGTTCAACCGTCGCGCGATCTCGGTCGACGAGGTCGTCGAGGACATGCTGTCGTACGCCGACCGCCTGCGGCCCATGGTCGCCGACACCGGACTGCTGTTGAACGACGCGCTCGACGCGGGCGATGTCGTCGTCTTCGAGGGCGGCCAGGCCACGATGCTCGACGTCGACCACGGCACGTACCCGTTCGTCACGTCGTCGTCCGCCACCGCCGGCGGCGCCGCCACGGGCTCCGGCGTGGGCCCCAACCGACTCGATCGCATCGTCGGAATCGTCAAGGCGTACACGACCCGCGTCGGCTCCGGACCCTTCACCACCGAGCTGTTCGGCGACGAGGGCGACTGGCTGCGCTCGCGCGGCTTCGAGTTCGGCACGACCACGGGTCGCCCGCGCCGCGTTGGCTGGTACGACGCCCCCATCACGCGATACGCGACGCGGATCAACGGCATCACCGACCTGGTGCTGACCAAGCTCGACATCCTCACCGGTCTCGAGCAGGTTCCCGTTTGTGTCGCGTACGACGTCGATGGCGAGCGATTCGACGAGGTTCCGGTCAACCAGTCGGACTTCCACCACGCGACGCCGATCCTCGAGTACTTCCCGGGTTGGTCGGAAGACATCTCGAAGGCGCGCACGTTCGAGGACCTTCCGGTTGCGGCGCAGGATTACGTGCTGGCGCTCGAGGGCATGAGCGGCACGCGCATCTCGGTGATCGGTGTCGGCCCCGCGCGCGACCAGGTCATCGTGCGACACGACCTCGTGGACTGACATGCGGTTCTGGGTCGGGGGGTACTCCTCCGACATGGAAGGCACTGCCGAGGGCATCGGCCTGCTGACCGCGGGCGAGGATGGCTCCCCCTTCGCATCCGGCCCGCTCTCGTTTCGCGGTGCGGTGCGTCCGGCGCTCGCGTCGCCGTCGTGGATCGCGGCCCACCCCCGCCTGGACGTCGTTTATGCGGCGCTCGAGGGTGAGGGGCGGGTGGCCGCGCTGGCGCGAACCGGGGACACGTCGTTCACCGGCCTCGGTCCGTCTGTCGAGGCGGGCGAGGCGGTGTGCCACATCGCGGTCAGCCCTGGGGGCGAGTACTTGCTCGCGAGCTGCTGGGGCGATGGCCGGGTGGTGCGGATCGCTCTCGATGGCAGCGGACGCCCGACCGGACGCGCGGTTGCGCAGGCGGCGCGCGATCCGTACGGCGTCGTGGGCGCTGACCCGCGCGATCTGCCTCGCGAGGATGTCGACGACGAACCCCAAGACCCGCGGGTGGCGGCGGAACGACGCGAGGAGCGGATGTCGGGGGTGCCGGCCGACCGGGATGCCGACCGGCGCCAGGCCGCGATCGGACTCGCCGACGCCGCGGCGGCCTTACGGGCGGCTGCCGGCGCCGAGTTCGCCCACCTGATCCCTGATCACGACCGACCGACCGAGCCCGATGTGCATGGTGGCACACTGCTGACCCGCGCGGTCGACGCGGATCAGCCCGCACGAACCTCCCGTGCGCACGCGGCGGCATTCCTCCCCGACGGTCGAGCACTCACGACCGACCTCGGTTTCGACCTGGTGCGGGTGTGGCGGACAGCCGCGGGTCGCTTGGTGGCCGATCACGACGTCACCCTGCCGCGCGGGTCGGGCCCGCGGCACCTGGTCGTGCACCCGAGCGGCTTCGCCTATGTGCTGACGGAGCACTCGGCCGAGGTGTTCGTGCTGGGCGCCGACCGGGCAGGACGGTGGAGCGTGCGCGGCAGCGTCCCGGCCGCGGCGCTCACGCTTCCGGATGACGCGGGTGCTGAACTCGCGGCATCCCATGATCGTGCGTTCTTGTATGCCGGGCTGCGGGGGAGCGACACGATCGCGGTGCTGCGGGTCGTGGGCGACGGCAGCAGCCTCGAGCCCGTTGCGCTCGCCGAGTCGGGGGTCACCTGGCCCCGGCATCACCTGGTCGTGCGAGACACGTTGCTCGTCGCGGGGCAGCGCTCGGACGATGTCGTGTCGCTCTCGCTCGACATCCGCACTGGTGTGCCCAGCAAGGTGCGGCAGCGGGCGAGCGTTCCGTCACCGACCCGCATCCTGCGCGTCCGCGACTGAGGCCCCGCGCCCGTCCGCCCCGCCAACCCGCCCGGGCCAGCCCGCCCCACACGCCGAAACACCCGATTTGCCCCGAAACACCCTGTGTCGCGGGGTGTTCCGGGGCAGAATGGGTGTTTCGCCGGGGTAGAGCGAGAGCGGCTAGAGCTTGGCGTCCTGGCGCGGCACCCACACCTGCTTGATGATCAGCAGGATCGACGCCGAGACCGGAATCGCGACCAGGGCACCGATCAGGCCGAGCAGCGTGCCGCCGACGAGCGCGCCGATCACCACGAGGGCGCCCGGGATCTCGATCGTGCGGTTCATGACGCGGGGCGTCAGTACGTAGGCCTCGATCTGGATATAGGCCAGGTAGAACCCGGCGAACAGCAGTGCTGTGAGCGGGTCGGAGAACAGGGCGATGACGCTCGCGATGATCCAGTACAGAACGGGACCGATCAGCGGGATCAGGGTGATCAGGAACGCAATCACGGCCATCAGCGCCGGGAAGGGCAGGCCGAGGATCAGATGCAGGATGAAGGCGAAGATGGCGTTGGCCGTCGCCAGCACGACCATGCCGATCAAGTAGCCGCCGATCGACCCGGTGATCTGCTCGGTGAGGTCGCGCAGGCCCGGGCGGTTGCGGGCAGGCGCCAGGCGGTAGAACGCGGCCTTGATCGCCGGCATCGACGCGATGAAGTAGAGGGTCAGCACGAGCGTGATGAACGCGCCCGAAATTCCCGAGACGATGCTGATCCCGACCTGAACGGCGCCGCCACCGATTGCGGCGATGTTGCCGGGGTCGGTGATGAACGACTCGAGGTTGTTCAGCAGGTCGGGCACGGCCGCGCCGAACTGGCCCTGCAGGTAGGCGAACCAGTCGGATTGCTCGGCGGTGCTGATCAGACCCGGGATGTCGCGCACGAACTGCGAGATCTGCTGCACGACCGTCGGGATCACGAGCCACAGGATGCCCACGAGCAGCAGCGCGATACCGAGGAACACGATCGCGATCGCCCAGCCGCGCTTGACCCCGCGACGCATCAGCCAGTCGACGACCGGCTCGAGACCGAGGGCTGCGAAAAGGGCGAGCACGATGTAGATGATGACGGTCGCCAGGTTGCTGACCGCCAGGCCGAGCAGAAGGGCCGCGAGGCCACCGAGCGTCAAGGTGAACCCGACCGTGAAGGGCTGGTCGATGCGTGCCCAGAACGATCGGATCCCCGACGCGGGCGTGTCGGATGCCGGGGGCACGGGATCGGTCGTGGCGTCGCTCATGGTCACACCATACTGGGCGGTGTCAGGGGATGGTGGGCGGTGTCGTCGGACGCCAGGATCGCCGCAGCGAACGACTGGTGGGGCCGGTAGCCTCATGGGGAAGGAGGGCCCCGTGACCCACGAAAGCGATCCGCGAAACGAGCTGCTGCGCCTGCGGGCCAGCATCGACAACATCGACGCCGCGCTCGTCTACATGCTGGCCGAACGCTTCCGCTGCACCAAGCAGGTCGGCGTGCTGAAGGCGACCCACGAGATGCCGGCCTCCGACCCCACGCGCGAGATCGAACAGGTGGCTCGTCTGCGGCGTCTCGCCCTCGACGCCGATCTCGACCCCGCCTTCGCCGAGAAGTGGTTCAACTTCGTCGTGGCCGAGGTCATCCATCACCACGAGCAGGCGGCTAACGGGCGCTGAGTCGGCCGCCTCGGTCTAGCATTCGTGTCATGTCCAGCGATCTGCCCATCGGCACCCTGATCGGTACGGCCGAACCGACGACCGCGAACGTTCTCGCGACCCGACTGAACCGACACACGTTCTGGTGCGGACAGAGCGGGTCGGGCAAGACCTACGCCCTGGGCGTCCTGCTCGAGCAGGTGCTGCTGCATACGCGCCTCCCGCTGGTGATCCTCGACCCCAACTCCGACTTCGTTCGCCTGGGCGATGTGCGCGAGGGTGCTCCCGCCGAACAGGCCGCCGAACTCTCGACCCGAGACATCCGGGTCTTCCGCCCCGGACACCCGGACCATCCGTTGCACGCGCGTTTTCTAGGCATGCCCTTGCGCTCGCGCGCCGCGCTCATGCAGATCGATCCGATGGCCGACTTCGATGAGTACAACGCGATGCTGCGCTTCGAGCCCGAGATGCCCTTGGTTGAGAACGGCGATCTCGTCGGTCATCTGCGTTCGGGCGAGGGCGCGATACGGCACCGACTCGCGACGCGACTCGAGAATCTCGGGGTCGCCGACTGGGACCTCTGGGCGTGGGGCAAGCGGGCCGTCACCGACGACATCGATGAGCGTCCGGATGCGACGGTGCTCGATCTCGGTGGGTTCTCGACGCAGGCGGAGTCACGGGCCGCGGCCCTTGCCGTGCTGGATCACCTGTGGGAGCACCGCGAGGAGCGCATCGGACGCCTTGTCGTGATCGATGAGGCTCACAACCTGTGCCCGCCAGACCCGACAACGCCGGTCGAGCGATTGCTCACCGAACGGATCGTCCAGATCGCCGCCGAGGGACGCAAGTACGGTATCTGGTTGCTTCTCTCGACGCAGCGTCCGACGAAGGTCCACCCCAATGCACTCTCGCAATGCGACAACCTGGCGCTGATGCGCATGAGTTCGCCCCGGGATCTTGACGATCTGTCGGCGGTATTCGGCTACGCGCCGCAGTCGCTGCTGGAACGCTCGCCCGGTTTCGCGCAAGGCCAGGCACTGTTCGCGGGCGGTTTCGTCACCGCGCCGACGCTGGTGCAGATGGGCGAGCGTCTGACCCATGAGGGCGGCAGTGACGTGCGGGTGCCGCTGCGCTGACGAGCCGGGCCCTGGCGCGCGCTACGGAACCGCGCGCCGCAGCGGGATGAACGACGTTCCTGCGAGCACCGCGATGACGAGGATCGACCACAGGGCGAGGCTCAGCGCAGTCTGTCCGGCGAACCAGCCGAAGATCGCACCCCACGAGTCGGTCCGCCCGATCAGCCACATCGCGGCGACCAGCACCGCACCGATCGTGATCAGCGTCGCGGTCAGCCAGAAGGCCCCGAACCGCTTGTAGAGCGTGGCCGACCAGAAGCCGATCGAGAAGAACGTCATCGCGAGCAGGAAGTAGAACGCGAACGCCGCCAGCGGCCCGCCCTGCCAGATCTCCACGCCGTAGAACATCCAGCCGTTCATGCCCCAGCCATCCGTCGCCCGCTCGATCAGACCACCGATCACGAAGACGACCGAGAGGATGGCCGCGGTGATCGCCGCGGTCAGGTACGTGCCGAGGAAGAACTCGCGTCGGGTCACGCTCATCGCCTGCGAGAACGGGAAGGTGAGGGTGAGCGATTGCACGCCGACGACAAGGAAGTACCACAGTGGCGCCTGGGCACCCCCGCCGACCTTGACCCCGTCGCCAGGAATGAGCGCATATACCGCCAGCGAGAGGACGAAAGCTCCCGCGAGCACGAGCAGCGGGATCCAGATGTACGTGTTGCGGTTGATCAGCTGCATCCGGACGACGTTCAGTGTGCGGCTCATCGCAGGGCTCCCTCATCGATCGGGGCGGCGGCGGACTCCGCCGCGTGCTGGGTGATACGGACGATCAGCTGCTGCAGCGAGACGGGTGCGGCATCGAGCCCTGCCGCCGCAAGATTTTGACGATCCTCCGCTGTCAGCGCGCCGAGCACGGTCACCGAGCTGACCCGGCCGAGGCTCTCGCGATGGATGACCTCGCGGCCCGCGACGAATGCGTCGACCGCCGCCGAGTCGCCCACGATGTTGGCGGCGCGGTCGCGCACGGCATCCGTCTCTTCATCCATCACGATGCGCCCACGATCGATGACGAGGACGCGCTCGAGCAGGTTCGAGACCTCGTCGATCAGGTGCGACGACAGGATGACGGTGCGCGGATGCTCGGTGTAGTCCTCGATCAGACGGTCGTAGAAGATCTGCCGCGCGACCGCGTCGAGCCCGAGGTAGGGCTCGTCGAAGAACGTGATCTCGGCGCGCGACGCCAGGCCGATGATGACCCCGACGGCCGAGAGCTGCCCGCGCGAGAGCTTCTTGATCGCCTTCTTCTGCGGTAGCTGCAGCTCGTCGATCAGGCGGTCGGCGAGGTCCTGGTCCCAGTTCGGGAAGAAGAGTCGGGCCGCACCGAATGCGTGCTTGGGGAGAGCATCGTCGGGGTACTTCTGGCTCTCGCGCACGAAGCACATCCGCCGCAGCACCCGGGCGTTCTCATAGGGGTGCTCGCCGAACACGCGGATCTGCCCGCTTGTGGCGAAGTTCTGCGCGGTGAGGATCGACATGGCGGTGGTCTTGCCGGCGCCGTTGCGGCCGAGCAATCCGTAGATCACGTCCTTCTCGATCGTGAACGACACGTCGTCCACCGCGAGGGTGTCTCGGTATCGCTTAGTCAGGTTCTGCACCTCGATCACCGGGTTCATGGCATGGTCCTTTCGGAAGGCGCGGGAGTGCTGTCGTCGGCGCGCTCGCGGATGAGCGCGACGAGGTCGTCGGGTCCGAGACCCAGTCGGTGAGCTTCGGCGAGGAGGGGTTCGAGGTAACGATCCGAGAACGCTCCCCGCCTGACGGCGAGGACGCGTTCGCGGGCGCCGGCGGCGACGAACATGCCGATGCCCCGTCGCTTGTAAAGCACGCCCTGGTCGACGAGCATCGAAACTCCTTTCGCCGCGGTCGCGGGGTTGATGCGGTAAAACGCCGCGAGTTCGTTTGTCGACGGGGCCTGGGATTCTTCTGCAAGACTGCCGTCGACGATCTGGTCCTCGATGCTCTCGGCGATCTGCAGGAACAGGGCCCGGCCTTCTTCGATCACACATTCCTCCGGCCAGTGGGTTAGTTAGTTACATGAGTAAGTAACCATATGACCCCGAATCTGTCAAGATATGACTGAAATCGACCGTTTTGCGCCCGCTCAGATTTGCCCCATTTGCCCATGTCTGATGGTCTGGAACCAGAGGCCATGTGGCCTTCACGACCAGTCCGCGCTCGTTAGACCCCAACCCGATGGGTGTGTCAGCGAAGCGTACGGTCGGCGATCTGGGCGGTAGACCCGATGTCCACCGCCGGTGTCGCGAGAGTCCCGAACGGGATGCCCGCAGGCCGAGGATCGCCCACCCGGGCGTGACCGATGCGATCCCGTGAGCGCTGGGACGCCGAGGTAGCAACACGTGTCAACCGCGCATGCCATCGAGGCTCAAGGTCTCTACAAAGTCTTCGGCCGCAACCCCAAGCAGGCGGTCAAGCGTTTAGCCGCCGGCGAGAGCCGCACCGAGGTCGAGGACGCCGGCACCGCCGCCGTGATCGACGCGAGCTTCACGGTCGAGCGCGGCGAGATCTTCGTGATCATGGGGCTCTCCGGCTCCGGCAAGTCGACCATCATCCGCATGCTCAACGGTCTGCACGACGCCACGGCCGGCACGATCACCGTGCAGGGCCAGGCGGTGACCGACATTCCCGCCGGCAAGTTGCGAGACATCCGGCGCGATCGGATGTCGATGGTCTTCCAGCACTTCGCACTGATGCCGCACCGCACCGTCGCCGCGAACGTCGCCTACCCGCTCGAGCTCCGAGGCGTCGCCAAGGCCGAGCGCCTCGCGAAGGCAGAAGAGATCCTCGCGATGGTGGGTTTGAGCGGGTGGGGCGACAAGCTTCCCTCCGCACTCTCCGGCGGGATGCAGCAGCGCGTGGGTATCGCGCGCGCGCTCGCCGCCGACACCGACATCCTGCTGATGGACGAGGCGTTCAGCGCGCTCGACCCATTGATTCGCCGCGAAATGCAGGAGCAATTGCTGTCGCTGCAGCAGAAGCTGCAGAAGACGATCGTCTTCATCACGCACGACCTCAACGAGGCGATGTTCCTCGGCGACCGGATCGCCGTCATGCGCGACGGCCGCATCGTGCAGATCGGCACGCCCGAAGACATCCTCACCGACCCGGCAAACGACTACGTCGAGCAGTTCGTGCAGGATGTCGATCGGGCCCGCGTGCTCACCGCCGCCAACGTCATGGAGCGTCCGCGACCCACGGTCAGCGACAGCGGCGGACCGCGCACCGCGCTGCGTCAGATGCGGGATGCGTACTCCTCGGCCGCATATGTCGTCGGCCGCGATCGGCGCCTGCTCGGCATCGTCACGGACCGCGACGCGGTCAAGCTCGTGCGCCGTGGCGAGAATTCGCTCACGTCGGTCCTGTCGCCGGTGCCGCAGAGCGTCTCGCAAGACGAGGTCTTGATCAACCTGTTCGTCCCCGCCGTCGAGTCGCAGCTGCCGCTCGCCGTGACGGATGACGAGGGGCGCCTCGTCGGCGTCATCCCGCGCGTCACCCTGCTGGCGGCCCTCGGTCCCGGCATGAATGAGACCTCGGAGATCACGATCCTGCCGCAGCCCATGCCCTCCACCGAGATCGATGCGCTCTTGGCGAGCTCGACCGACGGAGCGCCCGCGGTCGAAGCGCCGGCCGGCAACAGTGAGGCGGTGCGCTGATGGATGGCTTCCGCATTCCTCTCGGAGACTGGATCGATACGGGCGTGGACTGGTTGCGCGACAACCTCGCGTGGCTCTTCGACATCATCACCGTGGTCGTGCGCTTTCTGGTGGACAGCCTCACCGACGGCCTCGTCGCGATCCCGATCTTCGTCGCGATCGCTCTCTTTGCGCTGCTCGGCTGGTTCTTCCGCTCGTGGCAGATGGCGCTCGGTACCGCGCTGACCTTCACGCTGATCGTCGCGATGGACCTCTGGGAGCCCGCGATGCAGACGCTCTCGCTCGTGCTGGTCGCGACGCTCGTGGCGCTGGCCATCGGAATCCCGCTGGGGATCTGGTCGGCTCGCAACGACACGGTACGGGCCATCCTCAAGCCGGTGCTGGACTTCATGCAGACGATGCCCGCCTTCGTGTACCTGATCCCCGCGATCACGTTCTTCAGCATCGGCGTCGTGCCGGGTCTGGTCGCAACGGTCATCTTCGCGTTGCCCCCGGGTGTGCGCCTGACCGAGCTCGGTATCCGCGGCGTTGACTCCGAGACCGTCGAGGCGGGGCATGCGTTCGGTGCCACACCGGGACAGATCCTGCGCGGCATCCAGCTGCCCCTCGCCACGCCCACCATCATGGCCGGCGTCAACCAGGTCATCATGCTGGCCCTGTCGATGGCCGTGCTCGCCGGCATCGTCGGCGCGGACGGCCTCGGCAAGATCGTCGTGCAGTCGGTGTCGACGGTCAACCTTTCGCAGGGCGTCGAAGCAGGACTCGGTGTCGTCATCCTCGCGGTCTTCCTCGACCGCGTGACGGCAGCGCTCGGCAACCCGGGCGATTACCCCCGCTCGCTGCGAGGTGTCTGGCGGCGTCGCCGCACGGCACAGAGCAGCGACTCTCGCCGCGATGCAGGCGGCGGCTCGAATGCCGCAGCAGACCAGGCGGAGCGTGAGGTCGCTTCACCGCGACGCGCTCCCGTCGGTGGCGGCGTCCTTTGACCCGCCGCCAGAAGAAACACAACTGAAAACCCATACGAAACGCATGAGAACACGCATGAAGATGAAGGGAAGCACCATGAGAAATCGCAAGCTGACAGGAATCCTCGCCCTCGGCGCGGCCGCAACACTCACGCTCGCCGGATGCTCGGGAAGCGCCGGTGACAACGGTGAAGGAACCACGGGCACCGAAGAGGACATGGGCACGATCACGCTCGGGTTCCTCCCCTCGTGGACCGACGGCCTGAGTACCGCCTACCTGCTGGAGAACCAGCTCGAGAAGATCGGCTACACGGTCGAGATGCAGGAGCTCACCGAGGCGGGTCCCCTCTACGCCGGCCTCGCGCAGGGTGACGTCGACATGTACCCGTCGGCCTGGCCCGAGGTCACGCACGCCGAGTACATGGAAGAGTACGGCGACAGCATCGAAGACATCGGCGCCTACTACGAGGGCGCTGTGCTGACGATCGCGGTTCCCGACTACGTCGACATCGAATCGATCGAAGACCTCAAAGGCAACGCCGACATGTTCGGTGGACAGATCATCGGAATCGAGCCGGGCGCAGGCCTGACCGGCGTGACGCAGGACGCGATGATCCCCACGTACGAGCTGGGCGACGAGTACGAGCTCGTCACCTCGTCGACCGCGGCGATGCTCACCGAGCTCGAGAACGCGATCGCCGCCGAAGAGAACATCGTCGTGACGTCATGGCGCCCCTTCTGGGCCAACGACGCCTACAACCTGCGCGACCTCGAAGACCCCCTGGGCGCCATGGGCGAGACCGAGGGACTGCACTTCCTCGGCACGAGCGACTTCTCGGAGCGCTTCCCCGAGGCGGCCGAGCTGATCGCCGGCATCCAGCTCGATGACGAGCAGTACGCCTCGCTCGAGGACATGGTCGTGAACGAGTACGAAGAGGGCCAGGAGCCCGAGGCCATCGAGGCGTGGCTCGAGGCCAACCCCGACGCGTTCTCGACGATCATCACCGACTGATCTGTTCTGGTCTGTTGTCGAATGAGCGGGTCCCGGCTTCGGTCGGGGCCCGCTTTCGTGTTGGATGATGTCCCACTTTGCCTCGGAATGCGCCCGATATAGCGGTGGGAAGTGGGACACGATGGCGGGAAAGTGGGACATGGGCCGGAGGTGGGCGCGGGTGACGGTCAGTCGGTAGGGGGTCGGCGGAGCCTTTTGACGTCCGTGCGCTGCTTCTTCGCCGTGAGACGGCGCTCCTTCGCGCCTCGGCTGACCTTCGTTGCGCGTCGCGGCGGTGCGGGTGGGCGCAACGCATCGGCCACCAGGGTGGCCAGCCGCTCGCGCGCCGCATCCCTATTCCGCAACTGGGCGCGGTGCTCGGATGCCGCGATCGTCAGGACACCATCGACCAGGCGACCGCCCAGGCGCTCGAAGAGCCGCTCGCGTTGCAGAGTCGGCAGGATGGCTGAGTTCGCGACATCCCACACGAGTTCCACACGCGAGTCCGCCGTGTTGACGCCCTGACCCCCGGGTCCCGACGACCGCGAGAAGCGCCACGACAGTTCGGACTCGGGGATGATGAGCGCTGCGTTCACCCGAAGACCGGGTCGATGGGCGGCGGACATGGTTCCATCTTCCTCCCGCCGGCCGACCCGACGCCCGACGGCTCAGCTCGAGATGACCACGGCCGTGCCGTAGGCGACGACCTCCTGGAAGTTCTGGTCGAGCTCGTCCGAGTCGTAACGCATGGCGAGGACGGCGTTCGCGCCCTTCGCCTGCGCCTGCTCGATCAAGCGCTGCACGGCTTCGGCGCGCGTCTGCTCGAGCTGCAGGGTGAGCCCTTTGAGCTCGCCGCCGCCGAGCGCCTTGAATCCGGCACCGATCTGCGCACCGATGTTGCGGGCGCGCACGGTCAGGCCGCTGACCTCGCGGAGGTGATCGTGGCGCCGGGGACGTCGTTCATGGTGGTGACGAGAATGGGGAAGGCTCCTGCCGTGGCTGGGGAACGAATATGCGCCCACGCTAGCGCGAGCCGTTTGCCGGCGCGTGGATACGATGCTGAACATGCTGGGATTCGCCGACCGCTTGGAGTCCCGGCCCCGGCGCATCCTCGTCGCGGGCGTCGCGGGAGCGGGCAAGACGACTCTCGCAGCCCGGATCGCAGCAATGGTGGAGGCGCCGCACACCGAGATCGACGGATTGTTCCACGGCCCGGACTGGACACCGCGCCCCGTCTTCATGGATGACGTGCGAGAGCTCGTGAGTGCGGACACCTGGACCACCGAGTGGCAGTATTCGTCGGCACGGCCCCTGCTGGCTGAGCACGCGGACCTCGTCGTGTGGCTCGATCCTCCGTTCCTCGCGGTGACCCTGCCGCGCGTCGTTCGCCGCACCCTGCGC
Organism: Microbacterium sp. C448; assembly: GCF_000582705.2. Lineage (NCBI taxonomy): Bacteria > Bacillati > Actinomycetota > Actinomycetes > Micrococcales > Microbacteriaceae > Microbacterium > Microbacterium sp. C448. The sequence continues at coordinate 15,367 of NZ_HG779626.1, read as the reverse complement.
CGTCGCCTCCGCCGCGAGGTGCTGTGGAACGGCAACGTCGAACCGCCACTGCACACCTTCTTCACGAATCGTGAGCACATCGTCCGGTGGGCGATATCAACGCGGAACAAGCACCGGATGCTTGTCGGTCAGCTCGCTCTCGACCGCCCGGACCTGCGCATCGTGCGCTTGCGCTCGCCGCGAGAGGTCGAGGCGTGGCTGTCGGGGCCGCTGGCGGAGACGACGCGCTGAGCGCCACGGGGCGGTTCAGCTCCTCATGGCTCGTCCGGGCCGCCGGAACGTCGAAGTTGGCCCGTCGCGGCGATGTGGCCGGGAGGGGGCTGGCGAGAGGCTGAGCATGTCCTCGAACGCGAGGAACCGACACGAGGAGGAAGCCATGCCGCTCATTCAGGTCAAGCTCATCGAAGACGTCTTCACCGCGGAACAGAAGCAGCGGATCGTGCGCGAGCTCACGGATGCGATGGTCGCCATCGAAGGCGAGAACATGCGTCCGGTCACGTGGTGCATCGTCGAAGAGGTGCACAGCGGAGATTGGGGAATCGCCGGCAACCCTCTCACCACGTCGGATGTGAAGGCGCTCGCCGCGGGCGTCGCGGCCTAGTCGAACGGCGCTGGCGGTGTCATCCTGAAGCGTGGCATCCCAGGAGCCGGTCGATGAGGGACGTGTGGCCGCCGTCGCGCCCCGTGGTCGCGATCTGATCACTCCGCGAGAGCGCGAGGTGCTTCGACTTGTGGCGACGGGCATGACCACGGGCGATGTCGCGTCAGCCCTGGTGATCAGTGAGCACACGGTTCATCGGCACGTTGCGAACATCCTGACCAAGCTGGATGCGCCGACGCGCGCCGCCGCGGTCTCGATCGCCGCTCGAAGCGGGCTGATCTAGCCGAGACCGGTTCGCTCTTCCCGGCCTCCGATCAGGGCATTGAGAGCGGCCACAAGTTCGTGAGTGGGCTTCTCGCCGACGGCGGTGCTCAGGGGCTCGCTGAACCACTCATGCCATACGGCGTCTACCTGATCGGCGGTGACGCCGCCGTTCTGCGCGAGCAGGACGGCGATCGGACGCGCCTCGAACGCGTATTCATCGGCCGGGACTCCGTCCGGCCCGCCCGGTTCGAGAGAGTACGGGTCCAGCCGGGTGAGCAGACGAAGCACTTCACCGAGGAGCGCTACGTCGGGATCGCTCCCATCCGTCATGCGTGCGGGCGGGGCCGCGTCACGCGGCCGGGGGGCGGCGTCGAGGCTCGCGACGGAACGGGCCACGAACCGGTGGGGGGAGCGGATGCCGGGGCGACCGCGGGTTCGGCAGTGTCGGCGGGATGCTCGGGGGGAGGGGGCGGCGGTACCGAGTCATCCGTCGTGTCCACTGCCCCGGACTCCGCTGCCGGCGGCTCGCCCGCTGTCAACTCGAGGGCGACGCGGTTCTCGAGGACTTCGATGGCCTCATCCGACACCGAGATCAGGCCGTCGAGTTCCTCACGCACGCGTCGATAGGCGAGCTGGCGCTCGGCGGGGGTTGCCGCTTGATCCACCGCCACGCTGAGGAGCTGCTTCGCCGTATCGAGGCGCTTTCGCTCGACCTCGGTGAAGGTGCCGTCACGCAGGCGCCGGGCATCGCGCTCGGCGATATCGAACGCCGCCTCGTATTCGTGCACCGCGTCGCGGTACTCCACGAGTTCGTCTTTGCCGACACGCGCTTTGGGAGACTCCGGCCGGAGTCCGTCGGCTTTCCGTTTGGCGCGGAGGAACGCCGCCGTCAGCGGCTGACGTCCATCGCTCATCGCGGGAAACGCGATCAGCTTTGCCACGTCGAGTTCATACTCGAGCCAGCGGGACGTGACCGCGTCGTGCGCGTCGAAGAGACGCTGCAGACGAGCGACCGGGGTGTCGCTCGTGCGCGACCCCGAAGCATCCGTCACCGCAGGTTGCGCTCGCGCCGCGACCTGTGCCGCACGCAATTCGCTCTTGGCCCGCATGATCTCGAGCCGCCGTTTGTGGCGACGCTCAAGCGCCTTCTGCCAGGCTCGACCGACGCCCCCTGCCACGCCCATCAGGGGGAAGATCAGCCACCAGTAGGAGCCGAAGAACTGCCAAGGTTCCACCCCGTCATGCTACGCGCGCGACAGCACCCGAGCGGCGTCAGGCCGGTCCGGCCGCCGCCTCAGCGCTCGCGGCGCGACGCTCCAACGCCCGCGAGATCCGCATGATCGCCTCGCGCACGATGGGCCGGGGCATCGCGAAGACGAATCTCGTGTACCCGATGCCGGCCACACCGCACGCCGCGCCGTCCGTCATCGCAACGCCCGCTTCTTCTCGGAACCACTCTCCGAGGTCGCCCTCGAGTCCGGTCTGACGGAAGTCGAGCATCGCGATGTAGCTTCCTTCGGGCTTGATCAGCCGCGCCCCGGGGAGGTGTTCGGTGACGAGGTGCTCGAGGAGCTGACGGTTGCCATCAAGATAGTCGACGACGTTCTCAAGCCAGGGGCCCCCGGCCGAGTAGGCCGCGGTGTTCGCGAGGACGCCGAGCGTCGCCGTGCCGTGGCCTGCCCACATGCCGAACGTCTCCCACAGCGCGGCATCCTGATCATTCGACAGGATGACCTGCGCGCACTTCAGCCCGGCGAGGTTCCAGGCCTTGGAGGCCGATGCCGCCGTGATGGTGTGCGAAGCGGCCGTTTCGGAAACGGAGGCGTAGGGGATGTGCTGGGCCGAGCCGTAGACGATCGGAGCGTGGATCTCATCCGAGAAGACCCGTCCACCCGCGGCGGCTACCGTTTCCGCCACCTGGATCAGCTCGTCGCGCGTCGAAACGGTGCCCAACGGGTTGTGCGGGTTGCAGAGCACGAACAACTCGCCCCCGTCTTCGAAGGCGGCGCGCACCCCGTCGTGATCGATGACCCAACGACCGTCGATCTCGATGCTCGGGACCTCGATCACCCGACGCCCGAGCAGCGGCGGAACCATCAAGAACGGCATGTAGGCCGGGGTGGGGACGATGATCGCCGAGTCCGGCTTCGTGAAGTGCTTGATCGTCAGCTCGAACGCCGCGATGACATCGGGCACGTGATGCACGCGCTCCGGGGGAACCTGCCATCCGTACCGGTCGGCATACCAATCCGAGGTGGCGCGAGCGAGGTCGTCGGAGAGTTGCATCGGGAGGTATCCCGTGACACCGCGGTCGAGTGCGGTCTTCAGGGCTTCCTTGATGGGCGGCGCGAGGCCGAAATCCATCTCGGCGACCCACGCTCCGATCGTGCCGGGAAAGTTCGTCCACTTCACGCTTCCGGCGTTGCGCAGATCGTCCTCTGTGAGGGCATCGAAGTCGAGGGTCACGGCACTGCTTTCTCTCGTCAGGGGATCCACTTACAGCTTCAGCGTGAGATGAGGGCTCTCCATTCCCCTCAGTCCGATGAGCGTCGCGGGATCGGCCAGATCGGTTTCCGCTTATCGGCCGCGGGCGGGTCGTCGTTCGGCGTTGATCCGGGGACGGACGACTCGGGTGGCGCGGATGACTCGGGCGGTGCGGGCTGTGCGGATGCGGGCGGGGGTGAGGAGTCCGGGGTGGGCGGGACATCCTCCGCTCGCGGATTCCGTTTGGCAGCGCGCCAGATGGCGTCGCGCGCGGACTCGGTCGCTGCCGCCGCTGCTGTGACGGCCGCCGCGCGCGCGTTCTCGACGAGGTCATCCCAGGCGCCGCGCAATTGCGGCGGAACATTCGAGCCGACGCCCGGTGCGTGTGCGCCATCGGATGCGGCCCCCGGCGGACGACCGGATGCCCCCGCCGCACGCCATGCGGCCGCCTCGGCGGTATGGAACGCTGCCTCGAGTTCGGTCACCGCGGTGCGGTAGCGCGCAAACTCTTCGGGCGTCAGCGTGGGTTTGCCCGGGCGCGGCCGGAGCCAGCGCGCGGCGTCCATCGCGGTCAGCAGCGCCGCCGTCGCCGGCACCCGCGCATCGCTCATCGTGGGGAAAGCGATCGCTTTGGCCGGGTCGGTCTCGTACGCCATCCAGCTCGACAGCACCGCATCGTGTTCGGCCACGAGCCGCGATAGCGGCAGGTTTTCGTCGCCCCGAGGCATCCGGCGCATCAGTGCCTTTGCGGCTTTGACCTGCACGCGACGCCCACGCAGTCCCGTCTGCGCCGATCGCAGCTCGCGCTGAGCCTCTCCCACCGCATGCCGCGCGGCCTCGATCTCGCCGACCGACCCGCGCCCGCTCTGACGCGCACTTTTCGCGACCAGCAGCGTCGCCTGCGCGCTCTTCGCCTGGGCCCGAGCGGTGAACAGGCGCACCCGCGCAACCGCCAGTTCGTGCTTCGCGCCGGCGTACTCGAGTGCCCGTGCGCGCTGGCGGCGGCCATAGCGAATCCCGGCGAACGAGGCCGCACCGCCCGCGATCACGGTGGGCCCCAGCCACCAGAACTCCGCGGCGAACGCGAAGAAAGGGTCCATCCCGCCATGCTAACCGCGCGCCTGGATATGCGTGCGGGCAGGGTTGCGTAGAGAAGGGCCCCATACCTTCGGATCATGCGAGTCTGGAGCGCACCACGTCTGTTGGGAGTGCCATGTTCGCCATCACCGAAGCCGTCACGATCAACCGTTCGCCCGAGGACGTGTTCGCCTATTTCTCCGATGGTCGCCATCGCCCGGAATGGGACACGACTGTCGTCTCGGAGGAACTGACATCCCCACCACCGGTTGGAGTGGGGAGCACCATTCGAACGCGGATGAGTGTGCTCTCGCGTCGCATGGACTTCGTGTGGCGGGTCAGCCGATTCGACCCACCACTGCGGATGGCGACGGTCAGCATCGAGGGCCCGATGCCGACGTCTGTCGAATTCGCATTCACCGCGGTGGAGGGGGGATGCCGCGTCCGTGCCGCCATCGAGGGCCATCCCGCGGGGATGATGCGACTCGCCGAGCCGCTTATCGCGGAATCGGTGCGCTCCACGCTCGCCGCCGCGCTCGAGCGCGCAAGATTACTGCTCGAGACGACCCATCCGAGCAGACAATGACCCACGCGGGCCTCAGCCGAAGATGAGCGCCAGAACCGTCGCGCCGCCGCCGGTGACGAGCAGAGCGATGATCACGACCCATGCCACGACCCGGACGCGCTTCTGACGCTTTTCGCCGTAGCTTTCGAGTTCGTCGTTTGACATGTCGCTCCTAGGCCATCGGGGGAGTGGTCGGGGCTTCGAACTCGCCGATCGTCGCGCCGAAGGCCGCGGGCAACGTGCCCCGCCAGAGCCGGTTCAGCTCGTCGATACCCATTGTGAAGACATCCTGGATCTCGAGCTCGGCGCCGCGGGCCGGAGCGATGTCCGTCACGCCGATGCGCAGCACCGGGTAACCGCGTCCCTCGCACAGGCCCTGGAACTTGACGTCGTCCTCGCGGGGGACGCTCACCAGAACACGACCGGTGGACTCCGAGAAGAGGGCCGCCGAGGCATCCACACCGTCGCGCTCGATGATCTCGCGCAGCCAGACGCGCGCGCCGACGCCGAAGCGGATCACGCTTTCGGCGAGAGCCTGTGCCAGGCCACCGCCCGACAGATCGTGGGCGCTCGAGATGAGACCCTGCTGGGATGCCGCACGCAGGAGCTCGGCAAGGGTCTTCTCGTCGCCGAGGTTGACGCGCGGGGGTCGGCCGCCGAGGTGATCGTGGACAACGCCCGCCCACTCGGAGCCGCTGAGCTCCGTGGACGTGATGCCGAGAAGGTAGATGTTCTCGCCCTGATCCTGCCAGCCGCTCGGCACGCGACGCGCGACGTCGTCGATGACGCCCAGGACTCCGACGACGGGCGTCGGATAGATCGGCTGGTCACCGGTCTGGTTGTAGAAGCTGACGTTTCCGCCCGTGACGGGGATCTCGAGTTCACGGCACGCATCCGCGATGCCCTGGACGGAGCGCTGGAACTGCCACATCACCTCGGGGTTCTCGGGGCTGCCGAAGTTCAGGCAGTCCGTCACCGCGGTCGGGACCGCGCCCGCGACGGCGACGTTGCGGTACGCCTCGGCGACCGCGTGCCGCGCGCCCTCGTAGGGGTCGAGCTGGCAGAAGCGGCTGTCGCAGTCAGTCGCGATCGCAAAGCCCAGGCCCGACTCCTCGTCGACGCGGATCATGCCGGCGTCGTCGGGGAAGGCCAGGGCGGTGTTGCCCATGACGTAGTAGTCGTACTGGTTCGTCACCCACGACTTGTCGGCCAGGTTCGGGCTCGACAGCAGCTGGGCGAACTGGGCCCGGAGTGTCTCACCGTCGGTCGCGCGGGGCAGGGCGCTCGCCGAGTCCTCCCGCAGCGCGTCGATCCATGCGGGATAGGCGACGGGGCGTTCGTAGACGGGGCCGTCGACCGCGACGGTCGCGGGGTCGACGTTGACGATCTCGTGACCGTGCCAGTGGATGACGAGGCGCCCGTCGCCGGTGACCTCACCCAGGACGCTGGTCTCGACATCCCACTTGCCCGTCACCGCGAGGAACGCCTCGAGCTTTTCGGGAGCGACGATCGCCATCATGCGCTCTTGCGACTCGGACATCAGGATCTCTTCGGGGGTCAACCGAGGGTCGCGCAGCAGCACCTCTTCGAGGTCGACCTTCATGCCGCTGCCGCCGTTGGCAGCGAGCTCGCTCGTGGCGCACGAGATGCCGGCGGCGCCGAGGTCCTGGATCGCCTCGACCAGCTCGTCGCGGTAGAGCTCGAGGCAGCACTCGATCAGCACCTTCTCGGCGAACGGGTCGCCGACCTGTACGGCGGGCCGCTTGGTCGGGCCACCGTCGGCGAACGTGTCGGAGGCGAGGATGGATGCTCCGCCGATGCCGTCGCCGCCCGTGCGGGCACCGAACAACACGACCTTGTTGCCGGTGCCGCTCGCGTTCGCGAGCTTGATGTCTTCGTGGCGCATGACGCCGACCGCGAGCGCGTTGACGAGCGGGTTGCCCTGGTAGACCGAGTCGAAGAACGTCTCGCCGCCGATGTTGGGCAGGCCGAGGCAGTTGCCGTAGAACGAGATGCCGCTGACGACGCCGTGCACCACGCGCGCCGTGTCGGGGTGGTCGATCGCGCCGAAACGCAGCTGGTCCATGACGGCGACGGGGCGAGCGCCCATCGAGATGATGTCGCGGACGATGCCGCCGACGCCGGTTGCCGCACCCTGGAACGGTTCGATGTAGCTCGGGTGGTTGTGCGACTCGACCTTGAAGGTCACGGCCCATCCGTCGCCCACGTCGACGACGCCGGCGTTCTGGCCCATGCCGACCATGAGCTTTTCGCGCATCTTGTCGGTCATTTGGCGGCCGAACTCGCGCAGGTAGATCTTGCTCGACTTGTACGAGCAGTGCTCCGACCACATGACCGAGTACATTGCCAGCTCGGAGCTGGTGGGCCGCCGGCCGAGGATCTCGCGGATGCGGTCGTACTCGTCGGGCTTGAGGCCGAGGGCCTCGAAAGGCTGGGTGCGCTCGGGCGTCGCCGCGGCGTTTTCGACGGTGTCGACGACGGGCGTCGCGGGGGCATTCTGGGTGGCTGTCGTCACGCGGCTGAGCTCCAAAAATCGCGGGATGCCGGACCGGCCCAGTCTAGCCGGGGGTTCGGGCCGGCTCCGCTGTCACAGAACGACGCTGATCGGCGCTGTGAAGGTCGATCTGCGACAGCGGAGCGGATGAATGCGGGCGAACTGTCGGTAACGCGGTGGGATGACACTGGATGTCACGCGTAACGGGCATGCGTTGAGAGCATCGAGCCGCCCTTGTCGTGACACTTTCCCGAGACGCCTTGCTCGAACTCGAGTCGGGCGTAGAGCGACCCGCGTCCGACGCGCTTTATAGACCTGGCTTTGAGTGGTTCGTCGACGACGGTCACTTCGATCCGCTCTTTGCCCGCGGGCGATGTGAAGGAATCCGGGGAGAGCGAAGACGCCGCGGAGGGCGCCGTGGGCCGAGGAAGGCGCCGCAGACGACGTCAACGCCGGGGATGCGGCCGAAGACGAGGAGGAGAATGCCGCGGAGGCGGATGTCGAGGCAGCGGCCGCGGCCGCGGATGTTGTCTCGCGAGGGGCCCGACGTCAGGTTGTCTCGTTGGTCATTGCCGCGTCGATTCGCTGAATGAAGTCGTTCGCCCACTCTGCCGCAACTGCGACATCTGGGATGACTTCCACACCCTCAGAGGATGCGTCGTAGAGGGTGTCCCAGTTGTCGTTCACGACCACGACGGGCGGCCACTCATGCGCCGCGCGGTAGGTGAACAGGCGTGTGCAGGTCACGCGCACTCGGTCGAGGTCGAGGTCCTCTTCGCGTTCGAGCAGCTGCAGGTCGATGAGGTCATGTGCGCGCTCGCTATCGGTAGCGGTAGCCGCGTGGAGCTTCTGCGCAATCTGATGGTCACTACGCATCACGCTGACCGGCTCCGGTCGGGGAAGCCCGACAGACTGGAACAGGTCCGCTAGGTCATCTGCAAGCGCAGTCTCCGGCTCGTCAGCGTCGCCGATCTCGTTGTGGCCAAGCTCGAACTTGACGGTGCACCAGGGCTTTCCGAGGTAGTCAAGCTTTACGTCGAACGGCTGCATGATGTACGCACTCGGGACGCCTGCCGGCTTCGGTGCTGTGCGTTCGATGAGCCGCCCAGTGAAGCCCGCCCACCCCGTGCGCAACCGCTCCTCGAAGTCATTGATGAACTCCACGATCGTGCCCGATCGCGCGGCGTCGAGGTCTTTCGTGAATCGGGTGGCCCGGCCGTAGCGGAGCGCCATCGCACTTCCACCTTTGATGGCTCCGGCCGGGAGCATCTGGCCGACCACGACCAGCGCCATCCCTACAGTGCGTCTATTCACCGACCCTTCGTTACCCTCGATGTTGATGAGTCGCTGACGTAGCGAACTGAGGTTCGCCGGGGCTGTGTCGTACGTCACGCGGCCATTGCCTCTCGCACGCGCGACATCTCTGCAGTTGTCAGATATCCCTCTGCGCGTGCTCGGGTGGCGGCTTCGATGAGCCGTCCGGCCTGGACGCGGCCCTGACATTCGAGGAGCGCATCCACCACGGACTGCGCGGCGATGCCCTCGTACACGGTCAGCTTTGCATCTGCAGGAGCAGGGGTGAGCGTAATGCGCGCGGGCACCGTGCGCCGAGTGCGCTTTGGGGTTGCGACGGTGATGCTCCGCGGGTTCACATCGGCAAGGCCAAGGAGTGCGAGTACCGCCTCGCCCCGCAAAAACGCACCCTCTCCCGCACGTAGTGTTGCCTCTGCGTACTCGTCGAGGGGGGTGTGCGGGATGGTCTCGTCCCGGTACAACCCGTAGGCGATGTGTGCGAACCTGTTGCGCGTAGCGAGCTTCACCAACTCGACTTTGGGGACGCCAGCGCGCTCCGCGGCGCGCGTGGTGACATACCCGTAGTTGTCGGCTGCAATCTCGTGGACGACGTCGCGATAGGTTGTCTGAGGCATGTCAAAACTATACCACTTACGGTATAGTTTTGACATACTGTCACCTTGACCCAACAACTCGCGTGAGTGTTGCAAGGCTTCGTGCGACCCTGTCTCGACATTGTCTCGACGGCATCGGCGGGGTTGCTGGCCAGCGTGTTGTCTGCCACCGGAAGAGAGCTGATCCATCGAGAACTCGTTCCAGCGGCGACTCCTCAACGGAAGAACGTTGGGATGACCGCTTCGATCCTTGTTTCGAGGTCATCTAAGATCACAGTTGGCCATCCGAAGTATGAAGTCGTGTACGTCAGCGCGTTGTAGAAGGCTGCAAGCGCGGCCCGCGCCTCCTTCTCGGTGGAACCGATATCGGCCTGAAGGTAGGCGACTCTGTGACCGTGCTCAGGATCGCTGTACCACCCGCGGCGCTGCCGAGCCGGGTAAAGAGTCGGGTGCGTCATGTTCGAGAGATAGCCGTAGATCCCAGACGCCTGCTCCTGAGTGATGGCGCCACCCGCGGCTTCAGCCAGGGCATACATGTCTTTCACCACGTCTTCGAGCCGCGGAAGGTTCTGACCGTGGAGTTCGTACCTCCCAAGACTCTCCATCGTCGTGTCGGGGAACCGTGCGAGAGTCTCGCGCTGGATCGTCTTGTAGTCCTCGGCGGCGTCGGAGTAGCTCATGTGAGTCTTGCCGTGCATGTATCCCGAGTTCTTCTTGGCCTCCTCTGCGCTCTTCCGTTCTTCGAGGTAGCAGCGAGCGAGACGATCCTCAGCCGACTCTCCCTCCTCCCCAAGGACCCAGACAGCATGGGCGCAGTTCTCGATGACCGCTCGAACGAGGAGGGGAGGCGAGAAAAGGATCTCGCCACTGGTGTAGAGGCTTGCGAGGCCCCCCATGTGGCCACTCGCGGCGAGAAGGAAGGTCTGAGCGACTTCAGCGAGCAGCCGATGGCCGGTCTCGCCGCGGGGTTGGGAAACCAATGGATCTGGCGACGGGAGTGCGGCCGCGTCTCGCGCGGCGGGAGAGCCCGCGGCGGGAATCCAGTGATGAGTGTCCGCCGTCTCGTGGAAAGCAGCGCGACACAACAAGAATAGGTTCGCGAGTTCGTCGAGTCGCGCGCTCAACTCGGGCGAGCTGGACTGCCAGTGGATCATGATTACGCCTCGTGTGTAGTCGGGCCAGGTTGCGAAGTCTCGTCCATGCGCGAGCCGGTGGCCACGATCAGACGACCAGGCGGACTGTCCTCGCCGCGTCAGCGGCTATGCAGGCGCCCATCTGCTGAGCTGGTCCGTCACCGACGGGGCGCCTTTGACCAGCTGGGTGCGCCAGTCGAGCTGACGGCGGTGCTGAAGGAATCCAACGACGACGATCTCGTGCACGCCGAGCCGATCGGCCTGTGCAGACACCCAGCTTTGGCGGAGGGGGCGGGGTGGGGCGGGAAGGCCGCCTGGGATGGCCCAGTCGCCGGCGAGTTGGTTGGTAGCGTTCTCGTCGCCCATCGTGTGCGCTTCGCCGTCGTCGATGAGGATGATCCCGCCAGGGCGCACGTCGCCGCGGACAAGATGCGCGAGCTCGTGCAAGAGCGTGAACAGAACCTTGTCCAGGCGTTTTCCACGCCCCGAGATTGCAATCACAGGCTGGGCCTCATCGTCGTCGAGGAGGAATGTTGCCCCGTTCATCTTGCTGCCGGGAAAAGCTTCAACGTAAACGAGTCGCACCCCGACCTCGGCGAGTAGTGTCGCGAGGTCGGCGAACACAGAGACATCTCGCACGCGGCGAGCGAGGCTTTCGGCGAGAGCTGCGACGGCTTCCATGTCAAGCGGCGCGACGGTGAGTGTCCGCGCGGTTCGACGGGCGACTGCAAGCCACGCCTTTTGGGTTGGCGTAAGAGGCACGTCTGGGTTCGAGCGCCGCGCAGCAGCGGCGAACACCGGTTCGTCATCGATCGATTCGATCTCAAATAGCTCTCGGATCTCGTCTTCGAGTTCGTCAAGACTGTTGCCAGTGACATAGCCGTACTTGCGGAGCACCGCGATCGGCGCAAGCTGGTTCAGCTGAGCACGCAGCCTCACATTGCTCAGCTGGCTCTGGGTCTTAGTGTCCTGCGCCTGACGAGAGAGCAAGTATTGGTTCTGTATGTTCAACCAGAACTCTGCCGACGGGCCAAGTGCCGCTGCGATCTGGGCGGCCGACTCGCGGGTGATCTCCTTCTTCCCCGACATGATCTCGGAGACAAACTGCGTGGGCCGGCCGAGGATCTCGGCGAACTCCGTCTGAGACCAGTCGCGCTGTTCGAGCTCCTCCGCGAGGATCTCGCCGACCGGGACCTGGTCGGCCAAGTACTTTTCCATGTGCTCCTCCTTAGTCCTGTTCGACGGCTTCGATGACAGCAACGGCACCGCTATTGACACGCGGGTACGAAACGCGCAGACGGTGCTCGTCATCGATCCGCAGTGTCGCGCCGGACGCCACCCCACTGGGCGCAGACAGGACACGCAAGCTCAGCAGTGCTTCCAAATCGGCGGGACTCGTCGCGGCGGAAATCATCTGCAGGACCCGTCGATACCGACGCAACAGTGGCGCTGGCCAGCCATCCGCGCCGGACACCGTCTCATACGCGAGGTGTTCCAACTCCTCGTCCCCGAACTGCAGTTGCAATGCGCATTCCGCTCTTCACCCCTGGACTGATACGGCAACGATATCCGAAGTACTCCTGTGGGGAAGGATCTCCTCCTGCGTGTCATGCTAGCATAAGAACATCACCCCAAGGGTGATAGCCTGATAGCAAGTAACGAGATAACCGAGGAGCTCCCATGACCACGCAGCAGGACCTCGCAGCGGCGAGCAAGAAGAAGGACCGGAAGATGACGATCACGATCGACTCGAAGAAGTACACGGTGCGGGATGACGACTGGGAGGCGCGTGCACTGTTGCTCCTGGCCGGACTGGATCCGGCGGAGTACGACCTGGCGCAGATCAAGCGCAACGGCACGCTGAAGCGGTTCAAGGATCGGCAGATCGTGAAGGTCGAGGACGGCGACGAGTTCGAGTCCGTCAAGCAGGACGGCCCGGTCGCCTGATGGAGACGCCGCGGCACGGCATCGACGGGTTCATCGCCGACCTCGCCGACTGGGGAGCCGAGGCGCGGATCGTGGGGGCCTGGGTGGTCTTCCCGGTGCGTGCACCGGGCGGCGCGCGAGAAGGCGAGATGCTCGAGAGCGCGGTGGCGGTGAACGAGCTGCAGTCTTGGCCTCTGATCCCGCCGCACTGGGTGCACTTTCCGTCGTCCGTGATCCTGCCGCAGGTGCACACCGACCAGTCAGACACGCAGACGGGATGGACGCGACACTCGCGCCAGATCGAGCGGTGGGAGCAGGTGACCGAGCCAGGGCGGGCCTGGCTCGGTCACGCCCGCGCCACCCTGGCAGGAGCGTTCTGATGGGCGGGCGGCGCTATTCGGTCGCGATGTCTGCCGCGATCGCCGAGATACTCTCGGCGCACCTGGAACGACAAGACGGGCAGGAGGACGTGGTCCTCGCCACGTACGCGCCGTCAACGGGACGCGAGCGGACGACGGCGCTGCTGCGCCGCGTATTTCTGCCGCGGGCGGGCGACCGGCACGTGCATGGGAACGCTTCGTTCACCTCCGACTACGTGATGCGGGTCACTGAGGAAGCCGCAGCCGCTGGTGAGGGGCTTGTGCTGTTGCACTCCCACCCACGCGGGACGACGTGGCAGTCGATGAGCAAGACGGACCGGGCGACCGAGTCAGGATATGCGGGGCTCGGAAGTGCCGCGACCCGGCTCCCCGTGATCGGCATGACCTGGGGTGGAGAGGGGGAGGTGTGGTCGGCAAGGTTCTGGTTCTCTCGGGTGAATGCAGTCGACGCGGAAACAGTGCGAGTTGTGGGGACTACATTCGCCACCTCATTCAATCCGGCCCTGCTCCCGCCGCCGGCAACAACACCCGCGCAGATCCGGACAGTAAGCGCATGGGGTACTGTCGTGCAGGCAAACCTCGCCCGGCTCCGGGTGCTGGTGGTGGGTGCCGGCAGCGTCGGGCTGGACGTGGCTCAGCGGCTGGCCGCGTCGGGGATCCGCACCGTCGGAGTGATGGACTTCGATGCCGTGGAACCTCGCAACCTCGACCGGATGATCGGTGCCAGCCGCCGCGACGCCCATGACCGGGTCGCGAAGGTCGACGTCGCCGTCCGGCTGCTACGGGCGCAAGCCACAGCAGCGAACCCAGATGTCCGCGGGCACGAGATGTCGATCTGCGACCCGGAAGGGCTTCGGGTCGCGCTCGACTACGACATCATCTTCTCGTGCGTCGACAGACCCTGGCCGAGAGCGGTGCTGAACCAGATCGCCTATACGGATCTCATCCCCATCATCGACGGCGGCATCAACATCGAAGTCGCCGACGACGACACATTCAACCGGGCGACCGCTCGCGCGCACACACTCGTGCCGGGCGAGCCATGTATGACCTGCACGCGTCAGCTGAACCCAGCGCGGGTGGCCCTCGACCGCGAGGGGCTGCTCGATGACCCCGAATACATTCGGAAGTCCGGCATCGACCTGGAACGCGCTGGCCAGAACGTCGCGACACTCGCCGCGATGGTCAGTGGCCTACTGCTCACTCAATTCGTAAGTTTGACCGTCGCCCCCGGTGGACGCGGAGCGCCAGGGGCGGTCTGCTTCCACTACCGTCCGCACGTCCTCGAGCATCTTGAAGACACCTCGGCACCGTCGTGCCTGTGGGAGACCGCTCTCGCTGCAGGAGACGCACGCATCCCGGTTGCGACGGGAGACTCCCGTGCCGAGGCGATCGTTCTGAGGCGACGACGCGTGGCGCGCACACTGCCCGGACGCCTCCGAGGAGTACGACGGTGGGTCGCTGACCGCTGGGACAACTGAGCTCCCCGACGATTGCCTCGACCGCTCGCGCCGGCGACGGTACATCCGGCACCAACGGACCACACACTCCACTAGCTTCTGACCAAAACGCATACACCGAGGAGAAACGCCGTGACGATCCCTGTGACACTTCCATCCTTCAGCTGGCCATCAAAGAAGGCGGCCTTCGACGAATTCAGGCGTCTCCACACCGGCGGCCCCTACGCCGTTTACGACCGCATCACCGACCCGTCGCATGACCTGATGCTCCGCGAAGTGCTCGATCTCCATCCCGACGCGTCCGAGAAGATCGGGGCGGGAGTGGACCACTTCTATGTAGGGCTGACCAGCGACGGCGACAAGTTCAACGTGCGACCTGACGCCACAGGCATCTGGATCAAGCGTGTTGACGGATCCGATGTGGACTTCAGCTACCGGACCTGCATCAGCAATCACACGGCCGAGTCTGATGCGAAGGAAGGCCTACGTCTCGCCGTTGAAGAACGCAGATTGGCATACCGCGAGGATCGCGAAGCGGATGGCACGTTGGCGAGCGACATCTCTGGCACCATGTTCTCCGACCGCAGCGAAGCACAGGTCATCTACGACGAACCGTCCTGGGGTCAACTTACGTACCGCTTCGCCGAGGGGGAGGGCGGATGGGACCGCGTCCTAGTCCACTCAGGAAATGGTGAGGTCCTCATCGGAAGCCACCTCATGGACGGCGCCGTCCATACGAGATGGCTCGAGTTCTACGACCTTCATGCCAACCGCCGGCTCGCTACTGCCAGTGAGGCCGCCGCCCGCCCGCGTCCTCCACAAGACGCATGGACACCTTGAGAGCCAACACGTTCTCGGCTGGGCTCGTGAGCTCCAACTTCCACTCCCCACTTCGGTAATCGATCGTCCGATGGCGACCTCGACGACTGACGACGTCAAAGATCAGTGGTCGACTCCATTTTGCTGGAGGATCTCCCGGGGTGTCGTGCTGGCTCATCGGCTCCTCGGTTCACGAGCGCTATGTGGGCTCTTCGCAATTGAGGGTGTAGTCGGCG
>NZ_HG779625.1:0-2499 GCF_000582705.2 Microbacterium sp. C448 | reverse complement strand
GCATGGGGCAGCGGCCCGCCGGTCCGCGCCCGGGCAACAACCCCTTCGCCAGCGCGCAGGGCATGGGGCAGCGCCCGTCCCCGACGCCCGGCAACATCCCGCGCCCGCAGGCGCCGCGCCCGGGCGCCCCGCGTCTCGGCGCGCCTCGACCCGGCGGTCCCGGTCGTCCCGGCGGTCCCGGTCGTCCGGGTGGCGCACCGTTCCAGCAGCGTCCCGGCGGTCCCGGTCGTCCCGGAGGTGCTGGTGGCGGAGGGTTCCGACCCGGTGCTCCCGGAGGCGGTGCACCCGGCGGTGGCTTCCCCGGTCGTCCCGGTGGTGGCGGCGGTCGCGGCCGTGGCCCCGGTGGTGGCACGGCCGGCGCGTTCGGCAAGGGCGGCGGCAAGTCCAAGCAGCGTAAGTCGCGCAGGGCCAAGCGCCAGGAATTCGAGATGAGGGATGCCCCGGTCGTCGGTGGCGTCAACGTCTCGCGCGGTAACGGCGAGATCATCCGGATGCGTCGCGGCGCATCCATCTCGGACTTCGCCGACAAGATCGAGAACATCACCGGCTACACCGTGCAGCCCGGCACGCTCGTCACCATCCTGTTCAACCTGGGTGAGATGGCGACCGCAACCGAGTCGCTCGACGAGGCCACGTTCGAGGTCCTGGGTGCCGAGCTGGGCTACAAGATCCAGATGGTCTCTCCCGAGGATGAAGACAAGGAGCTCCTCGAGAGCTTCGGTCTCGACCTCGATCAGGAGCTCGAGGACGAGAACGAGGATGACCTCGAGATCCGTCCCCCCGTGGTCACCGTCATGGGTCACGTCGACCACGGTAAGACCCGACTGCTCGACGCGATCCGTAACGCCAACGTCGTCGCCGGCGAGGCGGGCGGCATCACGCAGCACATCGGTGCCTACCAGGTGTGGACCGAGCACGATGGCATCGAGCGCGCCATCACCTTCATCGACACCCCGGGTCACGAGGCGTTCACCGCCATGCGCGCACGTGGTGCGCAGGTGACCGACATCGCGATCCTCGTGGTCGCGGCCGACGACGGCATCATGCCGCAGACGGTCGAGGCGCTCAACCACGCCCAGGCCGCCGGCGTTCCGATCGTGGTCGCGGTCAACAAGATCGACAAGCCCGACGCCAACCCGGCCAAGGTGCGTCAGCAGCTCACCGAATACGGTCTCGTCGCCGAGGAGTACGGCGGAGACGTGCAGTTCGTGGATGTCTCGGCCCGTGACGGCAAGAACATCCAGGCGTTGCTCGACGCTGTGCTGCTCACGGCGGACGCCGGGCTCGACCTCACGGCCAACCCGAACAAGGCCGCCCGTGGTGTCGCGATCGAAGCGAAGCTCGACAAGGGTCGCGGTTCGGTCGCCACCGTCCTCATCCAGTCCGGAACGCTCCGGGTAGGAGATGCGATCGTGGCGGGCACGGCCTATGGCCGTGTGCGTGCGATGGCGGACGAGAACGGCGAGCCCGTGCTCGAGGCCTACCCCTCGCGTCCCGTGCAGGTTCAGGGTCTGAACTCGGTGCCCCGCGCCGGTGACACGTTCATCGTCACGGAAGAGGATCGCCTGGCCCGCCAGATCGCTGAAAAGCGTGAGGCTGCCGAGCGCAACGCCGCTCTGGCGAAGGCGCGCAAGCGCATCTCGCTCGAGGACTTCACCCGAGCCCTGCAAGAGGGCAAGGTCGAATCGCTCAACCTCATCATCAAGGGTGACGTCTCGGGTGCCGTCGAGGCCCTCGAAGAGTCGCTCCTCAAGATCGAGGTCGACGACTCGGTGCAGTTGCGCATCATCCACCGTGGTGTCGGAGCCGTCACGGAGTCCGACATCAACCTGGCGACGATCGATAACGCGATCGTCATCGGCTTCAACGTCCGCCCCGACCCGAAGGCACGTGAGCGTGCCGCGCGCGAGGGCGTGGACGTCCGGTTCTACTCCGTCATCTACAACGCGATCGACGACGTTGAGCAGTCCCTCACGGGCATGCTCAAGCCGGAGTTCGAAGAGAAGCAGTCGGGTGTGGCCGAGATCCGCGAGGTGTTCCGCTCTTCCAAGTTCGGAAACATCGCCGGTGTCATCGTCCGCAGCGGAACCATCACGCGAAACGCCAAGGCCCGCGTCATCCGCGACGGCGTCGTCATCGCCGATGGTCTCGCCATCGAGTCGCTGCGTCGCTTCAAGGACGACGTCACCGAGGTGCGTACGGACTACGAGGCCGGTATCGGGCTCGGCAAGTTCAACGACATCCAGATCGGTGACGAAATCGAGACGACCGAAATGGTGGAGAAGCCGCGCGGCTGATCTGATCTCGGGTCGCGGACGCGGATGTCGTCGGCTGTGGAAGAGCGGGGCCCCTACCCCGATTCCTCCGCCGACGACATCCGCGTCCGACTCACACCACTCTCCGCCGGGTCGCTGGCGGGGAACTAAGAAAGAAGCAGGAACATGGGCAGTGAGAGAGCAGCACGGCTCGCGGACCGGATCAAGGTGGTCCTTGCGGAAC